>JAHDHJ010000169.1 GCA_020631375.1 Saprospiraceae bacterium
AGTACTATCTGATAATTTTTTACAAAAAAAATACCCGATGGCCAAAATGACCATCGGGTTGATGTATTAATTTAAATTCCCTATGGGAAATTTCTAAACCATCTTATCTGCACAGCTTGAAGAAGCGAAAGCATCCGGCTTTGCCTTGAATACGAATCCCATACCCAAGATGTAGCCCATGGCATCCCGCAAAGCAGCATTTGACTTGAAGTGCGGATCGGTATTGATGTCTGCGTGAACTTCCAATTCTACATTGTACTTGTCTAGCAAATCGCAAAGTGCATATGCAATTTCTACAGACTTCCCTACTTCATTGATCATCCTTTCTCGGATGCTCATCTTCTTTTCTGTCCTATCATTACTGATGAACATGAAACCACCCTTTTTTTCGCGTAGGAATACAATTACTGTGGCATATTCTGTTACTTTCCCTCTAACCTGTGAGTCCGTACCGATACACACCTTCAGCCTGTGACCTGCATTGGTTTCGCGGATGATTGTTTCTTCAACCGCTTGCTTGATAGGCAATTCAATTTGTTGACCATTCAGTCTTCGCCAATTCATGATGTAGTTAAATTTTGTGTAGTAATGTCCGGACTTTACCACGTGTTAACGAGATATACACCCTTACAACATTATTAATATAAATAAAAGTTCCATCTAATCCCAATCCATGAAAACAAATAACAATTTGATAACCTTATAGTTGTAAATTGTAGTTTATTGGATCGGTCGATCAGAACCTCTTTTTAAACTCTTACACATCTTATTTGCGAGCCTATGAATAACCACACAACCAATGAAAATAATTCTAGGGATGCAGATAAATTCGCAACTTGAATGAACGACCAAAATTGATCAATCTTCAGTTACATGCCCCCAATTTTCGCCCCTTATTATCCGGCTGAGTTGCATTTCACTAATATTGAATTTTCTGGCAAGTACTTTCCGTTTGGTCTTCCCCCTTTTCAGCATTCTTTTCAATGCCTTGACTTTCGCTTCAGTCATCTTAATATTCGACGCCTTCCTTTCACTGATATTTGGATAAAGACCCTTTTTCACTTGAATCGTCCTCAATTCACTCAAGGTACACCATTTCAGATTTTTCCAATGGTTGTTTGTTTTTACACCGTCTAGGTGTAGAACTTTATTTTTCTTTGGATCATCCTTCTTGACAAAGTATTCAGCCACTGCCTTGTGAATGTATATCCCCTTCGAGACTTCGCCCTCAAGTTTCAGACAGAACATCTGCAAATTTACTGTCTTGAGAGGTGGTGTTTTTAGTAGTCTGGGCTTGTTGGTCTCCTTTTCTATACTACGCAACCGACCGAAATTAGAAATTTCATAATAATGATTTTTTGTAGGTAGTTTGAAAGTCATCCTTTTCCACTTTTCTCCCCAAAGAATTTTATTATTGTTTTCGTTTTGGGATTTCTCCCATCCATTTTCTCTTTTGTCGGATTTTTCCAATACTTTTTTACTTTTCTTCATAACGAATTTAAATCTTGAAGATGTTTAAAATTAATCATTAGATTATCTAATCATTTTAAACAACTTCCACGTTGATAAACATAGTTTAATATGTTGAGTTCTGAATTAATAAAATGTTTGTCTTTGAAGGGAAAGTCTGGCTGGAGGTAACGCCTAAAATATAATGCTGAAGCCCAAATGTACAGAAAAAAATCGGAAAAACCTTATAAAACTGCTTATTCAATGGTTTTTAATGGGGCGGAGGGTTGAATAACACAAAATATATAATGATGTCTGATAAATTATAATGCTTAAAGGGAGCATTCTTCTAATATTTCTTACAAAAAATCAATTCTGACACCAAAAGACCAGATTCATCATCCATATATTGAATAATAAAACTACCAGCTTGAATGTCATTCGTATCGATTCTGACTTTCGCTTGATTAAATATTCGGATGTTTTTCAAACATTGTCCATTCACATTATAAAGAAGGACATGTCCATTCTTTCTATTTTCCTTAAAATCAATAACTACTTGCCCATTAAACGGGTTCGGAAATATTTTTATTTCCTCGTGGACTAAGGCTTGTTCTGTTGAAACCAACACCCAACCTTTTTGGTAGATATTCCCCTTGTTAGAACAAGCAATAATCGAGTTACTGTCTAGCATATGTAGTCCTAAAATTGTTTCGTCACTACCGGCTATATGATATTCTACAGTCCAGCTTTCACCAGAATCAACAGATTTTAAAATGGTCTCTTGTTCCCCAACCGCATAACCTACATTATCAATGAATTGAACATCACCAAAATCTATATTCAATAGACTGCTATCCAACTCGAATTCATTCCAAGTATATCCTCCATCTACAGATCTAAGTAAAAATTCTGCCACAGCAATAATAGTATCTTTATTTATACAGAACAATCCATTAGGTCTTATATTATTAACAAACGGAATGTCTTCTGGAATCGTAATCCATGTCTGCCCTGCGTCTTCGGTTTTCAAGACCCTTACGGGTTCATAGCTAGAATCATAGTCTACTAAAGCAAAACAGATCGAATCAGTTGGGCAGTGGATTTCGTAAATCGGATGCCAAGTTGAATTACCATTATTAAAAACCAATGTCCATGTTTCACCTCCATTTAACGTTTTGTAAATTTCACCTTTATAATTTCCTAAAAACCCCACATTAGCATCAACAAAATCCATTGCTTGGGCTTGCCCTCCCCAGGTCTCATAATATTCAATAATATTCCAATCCATTCCACCATTCGTTGTTTTATAGAAATGATTACTCCTGCCTGCTACATAAATGGTATCAGGATTGATAATTCTAATATTTTCCATCCAAGAATAAGAAGTAGTATCTGCCAGTATTGTGTCCCAGCTCATCCCACCATCTAAAGACTGATACATTCGTCCCTGACCGTTTGGAAAGTTCGCCCCCATTCCATTTTGACCCGCAGCATAAATATGATTCGGATTTACCACCTTTATATCTTTTAATTCTAGATTAAGGCTGTTGGGCAATTTCATCCATTGTGCATTGGCAAAATGAAAAAGCATGGATATCAGGATAAATATCAGGAGATAATTTTTCATGGCTCGGGGGATTGGTATTAATAAATGGATCTAAATCAAAAATAACTTTAGACATGATTTTCCCAAACAAATATGCGAATAAAGTTAACACAAATATCTCATCTCATTAGCACATTCGTAAATCATTTCTATCTTTATTCGAAATAATTAATAATATGAAATACTTGGGCCACATAATATTTTTTTCTTTTTTAATTCTTATTTCTTCCTGCAAAAAAGAAGAGTCATTGCCATCATGCGAGGGTAGTATGTTTGGAACCCCCGTAGAAAATACAGGACTGGATGAAACTTTTTGCAAACCATCATGTGAATGCCTCGATTTTGACTCTAGAACATTTTCAGAAACAGAAATTCTAGCATTAAGGGATTGGAACATCAATACTCCAATGGCTGAAATTTTAACCAACCCATATGAAGAAACTGTACCTGAAAGCAATCCCATGGTCTGTGCGATTATCATAGAAGACTTGGCCAATCGAATTTACAGTTTGGGCAATTTTCCGGATGAAGCAACAGCAGAAGCCGCTAACGCAATCGTCACCCATCATGATGCTTGCGGTTTGTGTTCCACTTTGACAGATTTTGCCGTTTATGCCGAAAACAGGGATATCGGCGATGCCGTTAGGGCATGTGGACTGAATACCATTTTACAGCCCTTTGATAATCTGGTAGAATGTATCGAATCATTGGGATTTACAAAACCCTGTGCACAAATTTGGGCATACAACACCCTCAACACCAGGGAACATTGTTTTATTCCTTGCATTTCCAATACGACGTATCACAATACAGACGGAACACTTAGCGAGTGCCTACAATGCGATGAGGATATCAGCGGACCGATCTTTAAAGCAGTGGCTGGAAGAACCAGAAGAAATACAGGTTTAGCCTCCAGTATCTGTCGGTTTTGTGAAGAAGTAAAGCCCGTTGAACATAATTATCCGTTTTAGAATTCTTCAGTCTTAGTTATTTTTGTTTTGTCTCTTTTCTACAAGGTAATTAAACCCGCTTTTAATCCGGAAGCATTATCTTTGTCGACCTATGGATAACCACTTATCAAACGAAATAGCACGACTATTTTATCAGCAAATAAAGACCCTTCTCAACAAGGAGAAAAGCGAATCGAATAACGATGGGGTTTCTAAAATTTTCAAGGGGATAAATCAAATATTTGTGTTGGCGACAGAGGAAGAAAAACTTCGCTTTGCCGGCTTGGGCACACGCATTGCATTTGCGGGACATAAATATGACATTCCTAGCCAACATTTGTTTTATGTATATGCATTTCGGAAAAATTATTTGAGACATCAATTCAACCCCAATCATCATATTGATATCGATGAATTATTTAAAATGGGGCTGATGGCTTTATCCCATGCTGTGATGGGTGCAACCGGCATCCGAATTCCAAAAGATATTTATGCTCAATTAGCCGGAAATGATGTTTTCAAAACCGATGAGATAAAAGTCGAATCATTCAGACCCTTCGTTCGGGTATTGCTCATCAAGGACGAAGCGGACAAAAAAAGACTTACTGCCATTGATGAGGAAAATCCGACGGAAAATATTTTCATCCATTATAATACAACCGGCAAAAATGATTTTTTCAATCCCAGCATCCATTTAATGCGAAAAATTTTCGGGTTCCCATTAAGCGTAAATTTACTCGATGTAGAAGTTGATGAAAATGGAATTTATCATCCAAAAGGATTTACAATCCTTCCGGATTATATGGTAGACATTACTTCTATTTCCGAATGTTTTAAACACGATAAAACAGATCCCAAATTATATTTATTAAAAAAATTCATACCGGTTACCAGTAATAAATATTTAGCGATTGGAAATATCGCCAATTATTTTTTAGATGAATTATTATCGGATGGAGAGAAAGGATTCAAGGAATTATTCGGAAATATTTTTTCTCAGAATCCGATCGGATTCAGTACGATGAACGATCAAGAAATTAGAGAAATTTATCAAATTAGTCGAAGACATTATCATCATTTAATAGATACCATTAAAAATGATTTTCCGGAACAAAATATTAATATTGAAAATATTTATTTAGAACCTTCTTTTTATTCTCGCAATCATGGTATCCAAGGACGTCTGGATTTATGGAACCGGCAAGAAGATGGAAAAGCCAGTATAGTCGAATTAAAAAGTGGCAGCCCTTTCATGCCCAATAAACAAGGACTCAGCATCAACCATTATATACAAACTTTATTGTATGATTTATTAGTAAAATCTGTGTATGGAAAACAAATAAATCCGACTAATTTCATTTTATATTCCAAAGTAGAAAATAGTAGATTGCGGTTTGCACAAGTTTCAAAAACACATCAATTCGAAGCGATGCAACTCAGAAACCACTTGGTTGCCATTGAATATATGATGACCCAAATGAATGCTGAAACCGAACTCCCGATCAACATGATTTTTTCTCAGAATTGTAGAAATTGGAAAGGCTTTCATTTGAGAGATTTGGACGTATTCAATAAAGCCTATCAACAATTGGATGAAATCGGAAAAAAATATTTCCATACTCTGATTGGTTTTGTGGCCAGGGAACATTTCACAGCAAAACTCGGAGCATCCAAAAGTGGAAATATTTCGGGACAAGCTAACCTTTGGTGTAAAACATTACAAGAAAAACAAGACGATTTCGAAATCATGAGTCATTTGGAAATCGAATTTTTACCCGAGGGAAATAACGAACCGATCTTCATATTTAAGAAGACAGAATCTACCAACCCCCTAGCGAATTTTAGAAGGGGAGATATTTGTGTTCTTTATCCTTTTGTCCATCAACAAAGCAATGTTCTCTCCCATCAAATTTTTAAGTGTACGATTATTGAATTACAACAAAACACCTTAAAAGTAAGGCTACGGGCAAAACAACATAATAATAAGATTTTCAATGAAAATCAGTTTTGGAATCTAGAGCATGACTTATACGATTCCAGCTATAATAATTTATATAAACAACTCCTAGGTTTTGCTTCTTTTGACAAACAAAAACGGGATCTAATCCTGACTAAAGCTGCCCCCACCCCACCAGAGAACCCTAAGCAGATTGCTCCTCCTTCATCTATGACCCAAGAGCAACAAAACATTTTCGAACGTCTAGTACATCAGGGGAATTTATTTTTGCTTTGGGGACCTCCCGGCACCGGTAAAACAAACATGATGTTGAAACACCTCGTCGGACATGTTTGGAAAAATACACCAGAAAATATTTTATTATTAACCTACACCAATAGAGCCGCTGATGAAATTTGCCAAGCCATAGAAAGCTATCAGGGTGACATTCGAGAACATTATTTCAGAATTGGATCCAAGTATTCTACTTCCAAGTCATATAAAGGACGTTTGCTGAATGAACTAATTAAAGAATCTGCCAACCGAAAGGAAGTAAAACAAATTATACAACAACATAGAATTGTGATTGCAACTGTGGCATCCATGATGGGAAAAAAAGAATTATTCCAACTCAAAAAATTCGATAGATTAATTATTGATGAAGCCAGTCAAATTACCGAACCTATGTTGTGTGGGTTGCTCCCTTTATTTCCCAAAGTTTTGATGATCGGCGATCATAAACAATTGCCTGCCGTCACCATCCAATCTGCTGATGATTGTAAAGTTCATGACCCGGAATTAAATCAAATTGGAATCACTGATTTAAGAACATCCTTGTTTGAACGTTTATATCTTCGTTATCAAGAAGAAGGATATGATTACGCTCTTGCCCGTCTAAGTCATCAAGGACGGATGCACCAAGAAATTATGGAATTTCCCAATCAACAATTTTATGAAAACCAGCTTTCTATTTTGCCGGAGGAGATCCCATATAGAAAAAATCAAATCCTTGAATTATCCGGGAAAGAACATAAATATACCTCGGAGAGAGTTTTATTTATTCCCGTAACCGAAGAAAACACAACGGTACACGACAAAACAAATCCGGCAGAAGCTAAAAAAGTATTAGAGGTGGTTCAAGCCTTCCAAAAAGCATATGGGAATGAATTAAATATTTCCGACATCGGAATCATCACGCCCTTTAGGGCTCAGATTGCTTGTATCCGAAATACATTAATGGAGGGGGGAATTTATTCTAACAACTTAACCATAGATACTGTAGAAAGATATCAAGGCGGAGCCAGAAAAATTATTATTATTTCTGTTTGTGCCAATCATCTTCTACAATTGGATACCATAGTTTCTTCAAAGGGAAAATCTACCGTAGATCGAAAATTGAATGTAGCAATAACTCGGGCTAAGGAACATCTCATCATGATTGGAAATCCTGAAATATTGAAACACGATCCGAATTATAGCACATTTATTTCAAAATATGCTTTGATTTGATCTATCCATAATTTTAACTATATTGGCACTCTAATATCCCCCAATTCCATCAACCATCATAAAGGGGAATCACACATGAAATTTTTATTAGGTATTTTACTCGTCGCTCTTGCCGCCAGCACTTTGCACTTTATTTTGCCTTGGTGGGGTGTCGCTATTTTTGCTGCCATCATTGCCGCTTTACTGGGTCTGAATGCCTGGCTCAGTTGGTTCTATGGCTTCTTGGGCACTTTCTTGGTTTGGGGGGGCATGAGTTTTTTCATGGATAATGCCAATGAGGGAATCCTTTCCCATAAAATGGCGGATTTATTCCAAATTGACGGAGGTATTTTACTCATCGTCATCACTGCTTGTATGGGTGGGGTTCTAGGAGGGTTCGGTGCTATGACCGGAAGTTTGTTTCGCAAACTTTTCAAAAAGGATGGTACATCTAAACGGAAAAGGAAAAGAAGACGCTAAGCTCCGTTCATCATTTGATAC
Organism: Saprospiraceae bacterium; assembly: GCA_020631375.1. Classification (GTDB taxonomy): domain Bacteria; phylum Bacteroidota; class Bacteroidia; order Chitinophagales; family Saprospiraceae; genus JAHDCE01. Next base: position 7,934 of record JAHDHJ010000169.1, read on the forward strand.
AAACAGATACATTCCTTTGCCTCTTTCACATCATGAACCCGTAACATTTTTGCACCTTTCATCAATGCAGCCATGTGAAGAGCCGTCGTTCCATTGAGGGCTTCTTCTGGTTCTACTTCCAAAACCTTATATATCATGGATTTTCGAGAAAGTCCTGCCAATAAGGGACATTCCAAATAAAGGAAATCACGTAAATTTTTTAATAATTGATAGTTGTGTTCTATAGTTTTACCGAAACCAAAACCGGGATCGAGAATGATGTCTTTTACCCCTTGCTCTCGAAGCAACTTTATTTCTTGAATGAAAAAATCCAAGACCTCTAATCCGATATCTTTATAATTGGGATTTTCTTGCATCGTCTCTGGTTTTCCTTGCATGTGCATCAGGACATAAGGAACCTTGAGTTCGCCAACTGTTTTATACATCAAATCATCCAATTTGCCAGCAGATATATCATTAACCACAGAGGCTCCTTCTCCTATGGCTGCTCTCGCCACTTCAGAACGAATCGTATCTATGGAAATAAATGCTTCAGGGAAATGCTTCTGAATGGATTGTATAATGGGTACAACCCGACTTTTTTCTTCTTTTACATCGATGATTTTTGCTCCGGGACGAGAGGACATACCTCCAACATCAATGATGTCGGCTCCATTGGCTAGCATTTTTTCTACTTGCTGCAGTGCTTTTGAAGCTTGATGATGTCGACCTCCGTCATAAAAGGAATCGGGAGTGGCATTCAGGATCCCCATGATTTTGGGTTCGTCCAAAGTAAGGATCTTTCCGCCCATATTGAGTTGTTGTAACATAAACATTAAAACTTCTAGAAGGTCTTATTAATCATATATTTTTCAAAGCAAAAAGCACGAAGCATATAATGTGCTTTGTTCCTTTTTGCTTGCCCAAAAACGAACCCCAAAAGGGCCCTTTTTCAAAGGTGTTTTTTTCCTTTCAGTCAAAAACCGTTCATGAAACCCTAAATTTCCTCCAAGGTTTCGGAAATTCTTAACGGATTGCATTCTCTATACTGTTGAAAAAGAAATATCTCAAATTACAATAACCTAAGGACCTTCATTAATAAATTATTGGATTAGGATTGAGTTTTCATTAACAAGTTTATAACATTTTCACCAATACCTTTGTCTTTCGAAGGAAATCAAACGAGCTATTCTGTATATTTGCGGCTAAAATCAGATAGATTTGGAAAAAACACTTTCTCAATATGACACTGAAGTATCCCAATGTAGGGATATTTTTATCAAAAAAACAAAAGATTACGGCACAGCTTGGCGTATTCTTCGTCCAACTTCCCTGACGGATCAGCTTTATATCAAGGCGGAACGGATTCGGAGCATTGAGGAAACAGGCGACAATAAAGTCGGTGAAAGTGTAGAAGGCGAATATATCGCTTTGGTCAATTATAGTATCATGGCGATGATTCAACTTGAATTACCTAGAAACGAAGGTTTGGAATTGGAGTTGGATATGGCTACAAATTTATATGACCAAAAAATGAATATTACCCGTGATTTGATGATGAAAAAAAATCACGATTATGGAGAAGCATGGAGGAATATGAGAATTTCATCCATTACGGATCTGATATTACAAAAATTATTACGAGTCAAACAAATAGAGGATAATGATGGTAAGACTTTGATTTCCGAAGGACTGGATGCCAATTATATGGATATCATTAATTACGCTCTTTTTGCTTTGATTCGTTTACGAGAAAATAAAAATTCATAAAACATTAGACGTTCATAAAAACCAATCGTTATGACACTGACAGGATTATTGATTCGAATAGCCATCGCA
>JAHDHJ010000170.1:0-4711 GCA_020631375.1 Saprospiraceae bacterium
TGAAAACCAATAACAATAAATGAACGTACATATCATAACCATAGGGGATGAAATCCTTATCGGGCAAATCGTCGATACGAATTCTGCTTGGATGGGAGAACAGTTGAATTTATCCGGATTCAAAATTACTTGTATTAAAACAGTACAGGATCAATTATCGGATATTACAAAAAATATTTGGAGTTCTATACAAGAAGCAGATGTCGTTTTATTAACGGGCGGATTGGGTGCTACAAAAGATGATGTGACAAAAAAAGCCATAGCGGATTTTTTGGGTACGGGAATGTATTATGATAAGGAAGTCCATGATAGGATTACTTCGTTTTTTAGAAAATTCGGAAGAGAACCTAACGAGGCACATAGGTTACAAAGTTATATGCCGAATGGTGTTTTATTATTGGAAAATAAAATGGGTACGGCTCCCGGAATGTGGTTTGAAACCAATGGGAAAATATTAGCCTCCATGCCCGGTGTTCCATATGAAATGAAACATTTGATGACAGAAAAAGTCATCCCGAAATTAATAAAAAAATACGGAACCAAACCCATTTTTCATCGAACAATCCGAACTGCCGGAATGGGAGAAACTTCTTTGGCATTGAAAATAGAATCCATAGAATCTTCCTTGCCAGCGAATACAAAAATTGCGTATTTGCCGAATCTCGGCGAAGTAAGAATCAGGGTTTCTGCTTTTGGGGAAAAAGATGATAGCCAAGAAGAAATAGAAAAAAAGGTAAATGATATTAGTAATAAAATAGAAAAGGAATTAGGCAATTTTGTTTATGCCGGAAATGAAGAAAACCTACCGACAACCTTAGGGAAATTATTACTCCGAAAAAAAATGAGATTGGCTACTGCCGAAAGTTGCACAGGAGGAAATATAGCAGCAAGAATAGTCCGGATTCCAGGCTCTTCCTCATATTTTAATGGCGGCATAATCGCATATTCTAATGGTATTAAAATAAAAGAATTAGGGGTAAAAAAAGAAACATTGGAATCGCATGGAGCAGTCAGTGAAGAAACGGTAAAAGAAATGGTTTTAGGTGCAATTAATAAATTAAATGTCGATTTGGCGATAGCCGTATCGGGAATTGCCGGGCCAGGAGGCGGAAGTCCGGAAAAACCGGTAGGAACAATTTGGATTGCCGTAGGCAATAATGAAAATATAAGGACATTGAAATTACAATTGTCCAAAGACAGATTAAAAAACATAGAATACACAACCAATAGTGCATTGAATTTAGCAAGATTGTTTTTGTTAGAAAATTAGATGTTTAAAATCCGTTTTAAAATAAAAAAAGCAGCCATGATTTAATCATGGCTGCTTTTTTTATTTTCTTTTCTGGGAGGATCGAAAACTAGGATTAATTGCAGATTAAATTAAAAAACAACCCTAGTGTAGGCAAAATGGAAAAAGCGTTAAAAATCAAATACTGTATGAACAAGTAATCCATTTTATCAGAAAAACGGAGCGGAATAGGTGATGGACTTTGAGTGAAAAATATCGTGAAGGGGAGTTTGTTTGATTTAGTTTTTTTTCGTTCTGGCGGAGCGTTAAAAACTGAATACAGTCTTGACTTTTTGGTACTTTTGTGGCAAGACAAAAGTACAAGAAGTGGGAATGGAATTAAGTAGAGGATAATATTATATTGATTTGGTACGGCAATAAACAAGAAAAATTCTTAAATATGAATGTAGAATTACAATCAGAATACCTAGAATTACCCGCAGGGAAAATCCATTATAAATCAGCAGGAAACCCATCCAATGATACCATTATATTCTTACATGGCTTTCCTGAATTTTGGTACTCATGGAGAAAACAACTTGATTATTTTTCCAATCAATTCCATGTGGTCGCTCCTGATTTAAGAGGCTATAATAAATCATTCAAACCAAGCCAAGTAAAAGATTATAAAATAGGAAATATTGCGAAGGATGTAATTGAGCTCATCAATCATTTAGGAAAAGAAAAAGTAATTGTTATCGGACATGATTGGGGAGCGGCTATTGCATGGCATTTAATGTTGATGAATGAAAATCGTTTTTCGAAAGGAGTGATTTTAAATGTTCCCCATCCTCTTGTATTTAAGAAAAAATTGCAAGGTAATTTTAAACAATTATTCAGGAGTTGGTATATTTTCTTTTTTCAAATCCCATTTTTGCCGGTCTGGATATTAAGTTTGGATAATTATAAGCGGGCTGGAAAGATGTTAGAAGATAGCAGTTTGAAAAATAGTTTTACAACAGACGATTTGGAAAAATATAAACTCGCATGGAGCAATGAAAATGCGATGAAACACATGATTATGTGGTACAAGGCAGCCTTTCGGAATCCGTCACAAGCGAATATTTATCAAAACAAAAAAGTAAATATTCCACTAAAGATTATTTGGGGTAAAAATGATTTGGCGCTTGTTCCCGAAATGGCAAAAGAGAGTTTGGCATATTGTGGACAAGGAGAATTGACCTACATAGAAGAGGCAACACATTGGGTACAACAAGATTGCCCAAAAGAAGTAAATGATTTGATTGAAAGGTTTATTTTTAAATAAGCTCTATGACAAATTCAGGCGGCTTCTAATAAAATTCCCCTATAATAATAAGCTATAATTGAATAAATCAGTAGTTTAGGGGATTCATTAAGAGAAATTATGTTAGGAAGGCTATCCATTATTATCATATTCATACTGTTTTTCTTTATCAGTCATTCATTTGCCCAGGCTGATACCACTATTCTCAACTTGGAGGAGTTGGGTTTGGAAGATTTGAAAGAGAATGAGGAAATTGCTGATAACCAGCGAATTATTTCAGGTGGACGCTTTATTCAGAAAAAAGATGACCTTCCTTTTACTTCCTTTATTATCACTAAGGAAGAAATATTGGATAATGGATATATCACACTTGCGGATGTGCTCAAATCCTTGCCGGGAATGAGGGTCTCCCAACCTGGTTCAGGAGCAGAGGGAGAAACTTTTATGCTGCGGGGACTGCTTGGAAATTCCCATATGAAAATCTTATTGGATAATAATCCCATCAAACCCTTCATGGTTAGGGGAATGCCCATCGGGGCACAATTGCCGATAAGGCAAGCAGAGCGGATAGAAGTCATCTATGGACCTTTGGGTGCTTTGTATGGAGCGGATGCTTCAGCCGGAGTTATCAATATCATCACCAAAGAATCCGAACGTCCTGTTTATGTCCAAGCGGATTTGAGTGTGGGAACACAGGGGTATAGTAGTATTGATGTGACTTTTGGAGGGAAATTGGGAAAGGACAAACATATTTTAAGATATGCACTGTACGGAAGTAATACCGTAATGAACAATAGGAGGATTTTTTATGATTTGGATAACATTTATAATCCTTCAAATTATACACGGAATCCCGGAGTGGATACCCAATATGTACACAATGGCAATTACCAAGGAACGACCTTTTCGCCGGATTTGGGAAAACCCCCTCATTTGAGCCGTTTGTTCGGAATGCATCTTTATTATAAAATAGCGACCCTTTCCGGACAAATCATGTACAGGAAAGATCACAGTGCCATCGGTTTGAGTCCCTTGGCGGTTTCTTATGCCAGTCCTAATAATTTTTATGGGGAAAGCATAGGTAAAATAAATCTGAATATAGAAAAGGATTATAAAAAATGGGGTTTCAAAACCAACATGAATTATTTGCAATATGCTATCGATGAAAATACATCATATTTGTATATCGAAGATAAATTGAACCGTTTGGTGAGGAATTTAGTATCCAATATTCCCAATCCTTTATTGAGGGATTCGATACAAATTTGGACCTATGAAAAATATTTTACCGGAACGAGGTATAGTTTTGCTAATTCATATGATATAAGAGCAGAGCAATTATTTTATTTCCAACCTTTTAAATTCCTAAACCTCACCGCAGGAATTAATAGTACATATTCTTTTGGTACTTTGCCACTGAATTATTTGCCCGCAAATTTTGAAATCATAGAGACCGAGATTAAAACCTTGGAAAAAGAGAATATCTATTATCCCGAAACGGGAGACAGACTAGAATGGTATGGTGTTTTACAAGGACAATTCCAATTGGGTAAATTCAGCGGAATCCTTGCTTACCAATTTTCTACGAAACCATATAAAGCACATTTGCCACAAATAGCCTTATTATATAAATTTAGTGAATCACTGAATCTGAGGGCTTCTTATGGCAAGGCAGTCAGATTGCCATCACCTTTTTATAAAGGCAATACTTATGAAGTGGATGTGAATGATATTAATATTATAGAGAAATCGGAAATAGCGCTAAATCCCGAAATTACCCATGGTGCGGAATTGGGGATGCGGTACAATTTTAAAAATGATTTTAGAGCGGATATTGCCTTGTTTTATACCAAAACAAAAAACTTTATTTCATTTAATTTTAATGGTGAGGGAGATATTGGAGAGGAGGATTTTGATTTTGTACAAGGTTATCTGAATAATGGAGATGCAAAAACAGAACTTTACGGAATACAAAGTAATTTTGAATACAATTGGAAATTGGATAAATTAAAAACCATTGCAAGATTGAGCCTGAATTATAATTTGGGAAATGAAGAATTACCCGCAGGGAAGGGTTCATTGGATGTGGTGAGGGGACAACCCAGATTCATGGGGCAATTGAGTTTGTCATTCGTTTTTTGGGAAGAAAGTATTTATTTGAATTTTGTGAATAATTT
>JAHDHJ010000170.1:4721-9711 GCA_020631375.1 Saprospiraceae bacterium
CATGTTTATAATGCCGAACCATATAATAATAATCCGGAATTATTTACAAACAAAGGAGCTTATATCCTTGACTTTTCTTCGAGATATAAAATATCTAAAAACTTCCTAGGATTCTTTAAAGTAAAAAATGTTTTTAATACCCAATACGCAGGAATAGATGCGACGGGAACGATAGATGATTTAATTTACAATCCACAATCATTAAGAACTTTAGTGTTGGGATTAAGTTATAGAATCGAATGAGGAGATTAGTATCTGTCATATTATTTATATTATGTTGTCATTTTTCTTTTGGGCAAAATTCCGATTTGAAAAAATTATTGATAGCCGCGAATGATTCCATTCAAATCAATCTTTTTGAAGGGGCATATAAAAAATGTGAAGAAGCGCTGGAAATGAGTCGGGCAGAAGGAAATAAGGAATTCATTCTGGAGAGTCTGGATTTAATGTCATCTATTAATAAAAAAAAGGGAAAGGTAGGAGAGGAATTAAAAGTGGAATTGGAAATCTTGGATTTTCATAAAAAATATAATGACAAAAAAGAACTATACTATTGCTATATCCGCTTAGGAAATTTATATCAGGAACAAAAAATATTTCACAAATCTGCGGATTCATATTTGTCAGCAATAAGAACTGCTCCCGACAAAAAAGGAGGAACCATAGCAAAAGAAAAAATAAGCGATGTCTTATTATTGGATAAGGAATACGCCCAATCTAGGAGATACAGAAGGAAATTAATTGAGCAATATGAAAAGACTGAACAATGGAATCTCGTATTATACCATAGGCAAAAAATAGCAGATTCCTGGATGGATGAAGAACGGTTTTTGAAAGCCGTAGAAGAAAATGAAATTATATTAGACATTGCTAAAAAATTAAATGATAATAAAAACGAAGCAATAGCACTGAATAATATAGGTACTGCCTATACCCGTGCAAAGGATTACAAAATGGCTTTGGATTTTTTCAAACAATCTGAAGATATTTGTAATGGAAAAGCTTTGGTTGACTTATCTATTTTGTTTTCCAATATTGGGATTGCTTATCATAATATCGGAAAGGTCGGTCATTCCATTGATTATTTATTAAAGGCAAAAAAACATTCAAAAGAAGAAATAATAAAAGCAGAACTGGGACATAAGGTTGCAGAAATTTATTTGTCCAATAATGATTTATATAATGCCCAAGTCCATAATAACGAAGTCCTTAAATTAAAAACTTCCATTGGCGAAAATGAAATCATGAGCCAAAGTTATAGGACAGCAGCACAAATAGAAAAAGGTTTGTATAATTACGAGGGTGCTTTCGAGTATTATGAGAAACATTTGGATTTGGAACAAAAATTCAGCCTTAAAAAAAATAAGGAAAATCAACGTTTATTGGAATTGCAATCCAAAATGGAACAGTCTGAAAAAGAAATTAAATTAGAATTGGCAAGTCGGGAAATTGAAGCGGGTAAAATAAAATCCGAAAAAGAAAGGTTGGCATTCGAAAAAGACAAATTAGATTTAGAAAAAGAAAATATAAAGCTAGAAAAAGAAAAACACGAAAAAGAAATTGCCTTGCTTTCCGAAGAACAAAAAGTAAAGGCTTCTGCCTTGGCTAGACAGACAGCGGAATTAAAAACCAAGGAATTGGAATCCCAAGCATTAAGGGAAAGAGAACAACAGGAATTAGCTTTGGCAAACCAAAGACTAGAAGCAGAAAAAAAATCAAGGGAATTGGATGAAAGCCAACGCCAGCAAGAAATGCAACGTCTGGAATTAAAAGCGGCACAAGACAGCACCCGGTTAAAACAACAAGAATTAATCGCTTCCCAAGAAGCGGAAAGGACTAAGGCAGAATTATTAGAAAAAGAACAATCCGTTTCCCAACTGAATCGAATCATCGCATTTGTGGTAGGTTCCCTATCTTTATTAATTATCGGTTTGATATTGTTTTTCCTTCGGGTTTCTAATCGGAAAAATAGACAACTCGCCCAGAAAAATGATGAGATAGAAGAACAGAAAGTCGCCTTGGAAAAAAGTCATGATTTAATTGTAGAAGAGAGAGAAAAATCAGAAAATTTATTATTAAATATTTTACCTGCTCCGATAGCCACAGAATTAAAGGAGAAAGGAACAGCAACAGCCAAAGTGTATGATTTGGTGACGATACTATTTACGGATTTTGGTGGCTTTACTAAAATTTCCTATGATATGTCAGCAGACGAGTTAATAGATGATTTGAATATCTGTTTTGTTGCCTTTGATAATATCGTGGAAAAATATGGAATGGAAAAAATTAAAACAATCGGAGATTCTTATATGTGTGCGGGAGGTGTTCCCATTCCTGATTCTGTAAGTCCATCGGATGTCATTAAGGCGGCATTGGAAATGAATGCATTTATGAAAAAAAGACTGACCGAATATGAAAGTCAAGACAAGGAATATTGGGGGACCAGAATAGGGATTCATTCTGGAGTAGTAGTTGCCGGAGTGGTAGGGAAAAATAAATTCGCCTACGATATTTGGGGGAATGCAGTAAACGTAGCAAGCCGTATGGAATCCGGAGCAGAAATGAATACCATTAATATTTCTGCGGTAACTTATGAATTAATTAAAGATGATTTTAATTGTACTTATAGAGGTGAATTTCCGATCAAGAATGCAGGAATGATGAAAATGTATCGAGTGGATGGGGTGAAAGAACCTTAAATGGAAATCCCATCAGAAATGAATGAAGATTACTTGATCTAGTTTTTCTATCAACTTTTTTACCTCACTTGGGAATCAATGATATTTTTTAATTTTAAGAAATTTTAAAATTCCGAATGTATACTTGTGGAATATAAATACTAATACGCCGGAAAACACAATACTAAGAATTATTGATTTTGCTATGTTTTCTATTTGGGTATTCTGGCTTTGTATTAGAATGAAACCAATTGCTCCAGGAATGTAAAAGAGCCAAGTTGGGATTCTAAATAAGGGGCTTAATGCGTAGACCTTTTCTTTGAAATAATAGCTGAGTCCTATTCCAAGTAAAATTATCAGAGATATTAATATGGCAAATAAAGTCATTGAAATATTCAAATCTCCATTATGTAGCCATTTTGTTATTTGTGTAAGGCAAATAATATAGATTATTAATGCTCCAATATAGATAGGTGCTAGTATTAACCCCATTTTTTATATTTAAATTCCGCCTAAGTGTATTATTTTATTACATTCCCAATTCTATTGATCTGGGACCAATCCAAATTTTCATGATTATAGATTTGTTCAGAATAAAGAACCTTTGAATTATATTCTTCTGATTTAATAATCTGTGAGGGTTGTTCCAAATCAATTTTATCAATATTTAAAATTTCCTTTCCATAAAAATCAGCTCGGATGTTTTTGCTGAACAATCCATTTTTAAAAGCCACAAGGCTGGACTCTTTAATGATGTTTTTTGGATACCATTTTCCTTGGTGCTCTTGATTATTTAGAGTGACAACATTTTTAATATTCTTTATTTTAAATCCAATTTTCATAGCAATTAAGGGTTGTAGTATTTTAGGGATTTTTGCTTTCTCAACATACTCAAGAGAAACAAAAGCATAATTCTCATTTTCAATATAAATCTTTCCCTCAAAATCCGTAAAGCCATTTATTTTTTTAATGGATTTAAATTCGATTACATTAATGTCTCTTCCTTGGTATCTAGAACTAGGGGCATAATTAAAACTGAGTCTATCAAAATTAAGAGTGTCTAGGAAAGCCAATTTTATTACATTATACAATCCCAAAATACTTTCGGGACCGCTTGATGCCACATCGTTTTCACTTTCAGGAGATTGGGCTTTTTCTTCCTCAACCTTTGCCTCCATTTTTTTTAATTTTTTACTTTCTGTAATAAAAGTAATATCGACCGGATTATTAACAATGGTTTCCTCATGCAAAACCAATCTGTGTTGATTTTGTTTCGTAGTGTCCAAAGGTGCAGGATAATGAGAGATAAAAACAGCTTCATTACCTTTGATAAGATCTTTTCCATCCTGAGTTGCTTTTCCCATTTCATGATAATAACTCCTCGAATTAAATTCCTTGTATGGAATATTATCCGAATGATTTTCTATGGCAAGCCTAACCATTTCTTCGGCACTGATAGAACCGACTACGATTTCGGGTAATTCATTGGATAATGGAAATAAAGAAATCGTGCGGTCTGAAATTTCTTGGCTAGGAATCACCACTACATCTTCATACCCAAGGTAACTTATGGAAATGGAATCCCCCTCTGAATAATTTATCTCAAAATCTCCATTCTCATCAGTTGTTGTGCCATTTAAATCATTGATTATGTTTAAATGGGCAAAAGGCAAAGCAGTTTTATCATTTCCGTCAATAATAGAACCCTTGAAAACAAGTTCATTTTGTCCGAAAGAAATATGAATGGAAAATAATAAAATACTGATCAGAATTGTAACTTGCAAAATTGCTTTTTTCATCTTGTATATTAAATTTTATTTTTTAAAAACAAAGTTATTGATATAACCATCCTTAGCCCAATATCTACCATCTCCTATTTTTTGATGTTGTTCCAAATTAAAATCCTTTATTGGTTTTAATTCTTCCCCCTCAAAAAAATAAGCCTTATATCCCATATCCAATAAAATATCAAAAACATCGAAAATACTGTCATCTCCCAAATGTCTATCCTCACATTCTATGAGTAATTTTGGATGATGCTTCCGCAATAATTCCGAGCCACCCAACAATACATTTTTTTCATGACCCTCCACATCTATTTTAATAAAACTAGGAATAATGGAATTGGATAAAAAATATTCATCCAAAGTGGTGACTGATATTTTTATTTTCTCCTGTTTTTCCTCAATTCCCGAATTTCCGATCCTAGCACCCGGAGAAGAACCGCTATTCGTTTTGGGAATAAAAAAATCAACATTTCCCGATGAGGATGACAAACCCATATTTTCAATAATCACATTTTTATGATTATT
>JAHDHJ010000171.1 GCA_020631375.1 Saprospiraceae bacterium
AGTGGAATTACATGGTAAGCCATTGAGTCAATCCGCTGCATCTTTTGAGCAAACCATAAAAGGATTAGGAGGTGATCCGAAAAACCCGTTTAAGATCTTCCCGGAAGTAAAAGCTTTTTATAAGAAGGTCTTGGCAGAAAAGAAAGTCAATGCAAAGAAAAGAAAAGCGGCCTATAAGACATGGGCGAAGAAAAATAAGGAACAAGCCGCCAAATTAGACCATTACCTTTCAGGTGAATTACCGGAAATAGATTGGAAAGCCATTCAGCAAAAACCAGTGGATGCCACTCGGAACGCTTCCGCCAATGTGATGTCTTACTTGGCTGGAAAAGTTGAAAATTTGGTTATTTCATCTGCAGATCTTTGTAATTCCGACAAAACGGAAGCCTACCTTAAAAAAACCACTGAATTCAAACGGGGTGATTTTTCCGGACATTTCCTCCAAGCAGGAGTTGCTGAATTGAGTATGGCTGCCATTATGATAGGAATGGGATTGCATGGAGGTGTGATTCCTGCTTGTGCTACTTTCTTTTCTTTTTCCGATTATCAAAAACCGGCGATTCGTGTAGCTGCATTAATGCAACAACCAACCATTTTCATTTGGACACATGATGCATTCAGAGTAGGAGAAGACGGACCTACACATCAGCCGATTGAGCAAGAAGCACAAATCAGGTTATTGGAAAAATTACAAAACCATGCCCATAAGAACAGCTTCCTTGCTTTGCGTCCTGCAGATGGACACGAAACAACAATGGCTTGGAAAATGGCACTGGAAAATACCGGAGGACCTTCAGGATTAATACTTTCGAGACAAAATGTAAACGAATTACCAGCAAAGGGCAGCCGTTATGCAAAAGCCAAAGGAACAGCCAAGGGAGCTTATGTCATTCAGGATTGTGAGGGCAAACCGGATGTGATTCTCGTAGCCAATGGTTCTGAAGTGGATACCTTGATAAAAGGAGCAGAACTATTAGCCAAAAAGAAGAAAAAGATAAGGGTTGTTTCCGCACCGTCCGAAGGATTGTTCAGAAGCCAATCCAAAGCTTACCAAAACAAAATATTACCTGCGGATGTTCCTAAATTCGGATTGACAGCCGGACTTTCAGTAACTATGGAAGGATTGGTTGGAGATGGAGGAAAGGTCTTCGGATTGAATCATTTCGGATATTCCGCACCTTATACCGTATTGGATGAAAAATTCGGATTCACCGGAAAGAATGTATATGACGAGGTGATGAAATTTTTGAAAAAATAATTCTTCTTCCTTGTTAAGGAAATTCAAAGCACTTGTATATGGGATTTATACAAGTGCTTTTTGTTATATTTATAAAATATAAAGCTACTCTACCCGATGGTTTTTCTATTCAAGAACCCAACTCGCCTTTCAAGGTGTTTGTCCACCTTGAAATACTGTTCGGACGGAAAGTGCTTTTTTTTATATTTATGAAATATAAAGCATATTATGATGCAACATTAGTGCGATTAAACCCATCTATTTATTAAGTAATTGGACAAAAATAATCCAATAGTAGTGCTATTATAAGATTATGGTAAGCAATTTTTTATCTAAAAGTCTCTATATCTAAATATCTAGTCATCTACTTAATATGCCCTAATCCAATTTTTCATCAAAACCATAACAATAGAATCATGAAATTTTCCCTTAATTTATCCTTATTATTTACATTAATAATATTCCTTTTCGCTTGTGGAACGACTAAAAACACCACAGTGAATGAGACCAAAGAAAATACGGAAGACGTATTAGTGGAAGTCGCACCGACTCCGGCAAAAAAAGAGGAATTCAATATTCCTTATGAAAAATTCACCTTGGAAAACGGATTGGAAGTCATTTTACATGAAGACCATTCAGATCCTATCGTAGCTGTCGCTACAATGTGCCATGTAGGATCCAATAGGGAGAAACCCGGCAAAACCGGATTTGCCCATTTTTTTGAACACATGTCGTTCAATGATTCAGAAAATGCTCCCGTAGGTGCGAATAGGAAACTGATTCCGGAATGGGGAGGAAGCCGGAATGGAGGAACATGGTCGGACGGAACAGTCTATTATGAAGTTGTTCCCAAAGATGCATTTGATAAAATCCTTTGGATTGATTCCGACCGATTGGGTTATATGATAAAAACCGTTACCGCCAATGCACTCGAAAGAGAAAAGCAGGTAGTAAAAAATGAAAAAAGACAAAGGGTGGATAACCAGGCCTATGGTTATACCGATGAAATAATAAGGAAGAACCTATACCCTAGTGACCATCCTTATAGTTGGACGACTATAGGGCAATTGCCGGATTTGCAAGCGGCAACAATAGACGATGTAAAAGAATTTTATGAAGAATATTATGGCGCAGCCAATGCTTCCTTGGTCATAGCCGGAGACATAGATATTGAGGAAACAAAAGAAAAGGTCAAGAGATGGTTTGGAGAAATCAGAAGAGGACCAGATGTGAAACCTTTGCCTGCTATGCCAGTAAAATTAGAGGAAACCAAAATCCTATATTTCGAGGATAATTTTGCAAAATTACCTGAATTGAGGATGGTTTTCCCAACAGTAGAAGAATACCATAATGATACCTATGCATTGCAAATTTTAGGGAATTTATTAAGTGGTAGTAGAAAATCAGCCTTATATAATGTCATTGTAGAAGAAAAGAAATTAGCAACTGATGCAGGAAGTTATCAGAGCAGTTCCGAATTGGCTGGAACATTTGTCATTCGGGTGAGGGCGAATGAAGACGTGGATTTGGATGAAGTAAAAGGGGCATTGGAAGAAGGCTTCGGGCGTTTTGAGAAAAATGGTTTTACAGACGGAGAAATGGATCGGATAAAAGCGGAATTGGAAACGGCTCTATACAAAGGCATCGAAACCGTTTTGGACAAGGCGTTCCAATTGGTTCAGGATAATGAATTCGCCGGAAACCCAACGCATGTGGTTGAAGCCGCCAAGAGAACAATGGCTGTCAATCGTGAGGATGTAATGAGGGTATATAATAAATATATCAAAGGTAAAAATTACCTCATGACCAATGTCGTTCCCAAAGGAAAAATAGGATTGGCAGTAGAAGGTTCCAAGGAAGCAAAAGTATGGATAGAGGAAGTAAAAGAGGGGGCTGCTGAGGAAGAAGTTTCCCAAGGAGAAGAAGCAAAATATGAAAAGACTCCATCCAAATATGATCGTTCAGAACCACCTTTGGGAGAAACTCCATTATTCGAGATGCCAGAGATTTGGAAAAATAAATTGAGCAACGGAATGGGTGTTTATGGAATGGGGAATTATGAAATTCCTATTGTCAATTTTAATATTACAATAAATGGAGGACATTATTTGGATCCATTGGAGAAACCCGGTATTGCCAGTTTGCTTACTGATTTATTAATGGAGGGGACAGCCAGTAAAAATGCAGCAGAATTAGAGGAAGCAATAGGCTTATTGGGTGCTTCAATAAATACTTCCAGTTCAACAGAGGAAATTATTATTTCTGCAAGTTGTTTAGCCAAGAATTTTGAAAAGACATTGGCTTTGGTAGAAGAAATTTTATTGGAACCCAAATGGGATGAAAAAGATTTGGAGAAATTAAAAGCCGAATTAAAAACAACTTTAAAAGGAAGGGAAGCAAGAACAACTAGCATTGCTTTTTTGAATTTATATAAATTATTATACGGAGACAAGCACATTAGAAGCACTTCCGGTTTGGGTGATTTGAAATCGGTGGAATCCATAACAATGACAGATGTGAAATCCGTTTATAGTAAATTAAGTTCTAAGGCTGCGAATTTCCATATCGTTGGTGCGATAGAAAATGAAAGGGTAATGAAAGCGCTTCAGGGATTGAATGAGAAATGGAATACATCCGCAGATATTAATATTCCTAAATACGAGTCGCCAAAAGAAAATGCACATGCTGGGAAAATTTATTTTATTGATGTTCCCGGTTCCAAGCAATCCACTATTTTTATTGGTAAGCTGACCGTCCCATCAAGCCATTCTGATTATCGCAAACTACAATTTGCTAATGAAGTCTTAGGAGCCGGATCAAGTGGAATGTTAACCCAGACATTGAGAATAGAAAAAGGATATACGTACGGAGCATCTTCATTTTTGAGGGATGCGAAAGAAACCGTTCCTTTCGTAGCATATTCCAGTGTCCGTGCGAATGCAACATTGGCTTCATTAGAAATAATGGAAGAAATGATTGGCAATTATGGAAATAATTATTCTGAAAAAGATGCGGATATTACAAAGAATAAAATACTAAAAAATAATACCCGTAAATTTGAAAGCCTGAATTCCAAATTAGGAATATTGAATAGTATTTCCAAGTATGGAAAATCCATGAATTACCTTGAGGAGGATCAGGATAAATTGATAGGAATGACGGTAGCGGATTATAAGAGAGTCATTAATACTTATTTGAATGAAAAAGAAATGGTTTATGTCATCGTCGGCGATGCGGAAACACAATTGTCCGAAGTGAATAAATTAGGAAAAGGAGATGCTGTTTTAATAGATATTTACGGAAATCTTGTGAAATAGATCATTCCTAAGAGAAGCTAGATAGGAAACATATGTTACATAAAAAAAATCCTGGAAATTTTTCCAGGATTTTTTTTATCTAACATATACAGACTGAAAACATGATAAACTAATTTTAATAACGCTGATTTATAATTTTCTATACATATAAATAAGTTTAAGCTATTTATTTTCTCTGTTCTTAGTTGATTTTTAAATTGTTATGAGAAAATTAAGTGGCAAGGTTTTAGATTATTGGCTATTAGATAAAACAAGTAAACTATTTAATAAAACTAAAATCAATCTTATGTTTTCTAAGATTACTGCTACACTATGTTCCCTGTTTTTCATTGTGAATCTGTTATTTGCAGCTCCGGAAGTAGATAATAACAATGGTTTCTGGAAAGATAAATTCAATGACCAATTAGGGACATCCCAGACCGATAATGTAGCAGTGGATGTTTTTTCCGGTACGGTATCCTTAATATCCCCGAACACTTCAGGTAGCCAGACAAGTACGGTAATAGATCCATCAAGTTTTGATGCTTGGAGGAGTATCTGTTTGAATGCAACTTTTGCATCTCCCACTGATCTAACCATTGATATACTGAATGGAGCGACGGATGCACCCATTTCAGGATATCAGGGGATTAGCATGTCCCAATTGGATGGGAATAATTGCTATGATATCAGTGGAATAAACATTGCTACTCATCCAACTATAAAAATAAGGATCAATCATGCCAAATCAGGTACCATTGCCCCTATGGTAAGCGAACTTGAAGTGAATTGGAATCCGATTTCACTCATTCTATTTGACAAAACAACACCGGATGAAAAGCTGGTCGGAACTACTTTTGCCCATCGGATTAGGTTTTCAGCGAATTTCGTAGATGCTGAAAATGTAGTCGTTTATGACAGATTGCCATTCCTTCCCAGAAGTACTGTGGAATATCCATCAGGAGAGGATTACGGACAGGATGACAGCCCTATATTCCTCGAGGCATCCAATGATGGCATGTACACCAGTGTTGCAACGACAGTAAATGGAATCAATATCCCCGCACATTCGGTATACTGGGATCTAGGAACGGTAAAAGCAGGTAAATCATTAGTTCTGAGAGCCTTTTTAGATACGCCGAATGGTGCAATAGACAGTACTTTATATACAAGTACCGCTTTTGCCTCATTGACGAATGGAGAAAATAAAATTACAGGACTGGATAGCACTTATTTGCGTTCTGCCCCCAAACCCAAAATAGATAAGGATTATGCTACGCTTATAAATCCATCTGCAAGCCATATTTACCCTATAGAAAATACCAATTACACTTTGGAAGGTACTTCGGTTACATTTTTTTTAGAAAATCCTTTTGCACAAAGCAATAACCAAATGACGGGAGAGGGGGATGAGAGAATGTACAATTCTGTCATCTATGATAATCTTGATGCTATTTCGGGAGCGATAACGGGACCCCCTTTTAATATTTCCGGTTCAGGTGTATATACTGTGGGAGGAACAACGGTAGGGAATACGACAGTGCCACCTAATTCTGTATATTGGCCTCTAGGCACATTACATCCGGGAGATTATTCCAAATGCTATTTCAGTGTGAACATAGCAACAGGAATCGCACCCGCAGGACCGTTCACGAATACGGTACATTTAGGCAGTGATCAGACTACCTTGGTTACGGATGAGGTGGAATTCATCGTTGTGGATGAAATTCCTAATGGAAGCGGAGTCATTGCCAAGACATCCAATTTTCCGACATTGGGTTCAGGTAACGGACTTTATGGTTTACCCATGAATTATACCTTTGGAATTAAGAATAC
The DNA here is from genome assembly GCA_020631375.1 of Saprospiraceae bacterium. Classification (GTDB taxonomy): domain Bacteria; phylum Bacteroidota; class Bacteroidia; order Chitinophagales; family Saprospiraceae; genus JAHDCE01. Next base: position 6,370 of record JAHDHJ010000171.1, read on the forward strand.
CGGAGGGGGGATTTTGAGGAATGTGGTCTTATATGATAAGGTGCCTTCGGAAGTAACGTTCCTTTCTGCATCTTTCAATAATGATGTGGTTGGAAACATATATTACTATGAAGATCTGACAGATACCTATTTGGATGGTAGCGTACCTCCCGCTTTCGATTGGAACAATCCACTAAGTGGTGGCTGGTCAGCTACGGCACCTACGGACACCAATGCGGCCAACCAGACCATATGGGTGGCTTGGCTGGTGGATGAAATGACATCACCATATATCAATACGGATCCTGCTTTGCCATCTTCCGTAACGGTAAGTATGAATACCATCGTCAATGATGTGAACGATCCCTGCTTGGAAACCAATATCAATAATATTGGACTAGGACATGTATATGGTCTGACAAGTACTTCCGGAATACTTTCGGATAGTCCCAGCAGCAGTGCCCCATTGATGGTACAATCAAGTTCGGTAAATACCTTGGTCATTTACCCCAAGGGAGAATTCAGCGATGCGACAATAGCTAGTCTGCCTCCATTTACCATAATGCCTAACACGGCAGAATACAATCTGAATGTAGTAGCTGCAGGAGGGCCCTTACGAGATAAGTTATTTGATGTGCAGGTCGTATTGAACCTTACACAGATTGAAGTGAACGGATCACTTACATATCCAAGTATTCTGGATGTGACGGGAGGGACAGTCACCTCTTTCGATCCAACTAATGGCCAGGTAATTATTAGCCTCGGAACTATGAACCCTTCCGAAAGTGAAGCGATTGGAATGGAGATCGGTTTTCCCGTAGGTTCCATAGACCAGGGAGAATACCAAGCGATCGCTACGATAACGGGACTTGTCCAAGGTTGTGAGACAATAACAAAGGTAGTGAGTGTTTCAAGTATTGTTTCATCCGCACCTATCTTACAGGTTTATAAGGAAGATGTATTGGATCTCATCCCAACGGGAGGCGATTTGGTGTACAATCTATATTATAGGAACATAGGTGATTCACCCTCTCCGAATACTTGGGTAGTGGATCGTATCCCTTTCAGAATGGTCTTTGATGAAGCTTATCCTTTGAATGGAGAACAGGTCTGGTTCACTGATAAGTTACCTCCCGAAATGCCGGCGAACCAAATTTCAGTCACCAATCCTGTGGATTTTTCCGTAATTCAGAATCTATTTTCCGAAGGGATACTGAATGATGGGGGAACTCCGGGTGATTATTCGGACGATGTGGTAACCTCTCCCTTTGGTGACCAAACCACATGGATAGCATTTAAGGTGGACGACCCTGCCCTCGGACTTCTGACTGTAGATGCAGATTACAAGATGGCATCGTTCAAGGTACATAATGATGAGGATGGGACGGGACCCAATACAACAGGTTCTCCAGCTGGGACGATTATATTCAATGAAGAAGTGATATTCGGAGATTTAAATCTTCAGGCAGTTGGGAATGAAGTACTTACTACAATCCAAGATTATCCGGGATTGGTCGTTAATAAGACCAGTAATAAGGATATTGTCAAAACGGGAGAATCCTTTTCCTGGACAATCGAATACTATAATAATTCACATGCTACCAACGATGTGGTCACGATAACGGATGAATTCCCTGCGAATGTAAATCTTACAGGCATATCCCATGAATGGAATGCAGAAGCAATCATCAATGGAGAAAGTGCCGGAACAACGGACATAACGGCTTCTTCCAATGTAACCATCACACCTAATTCAGACGGGACACAAACCATAACTATCCAAATAGCGGGAACTCCTGCCTTAAAGACGGATTTACTAAGCGAAGAGGGAGGTAGTATTACATTCAATGCAACAATAAGCGGTCAGGCATTTTCCAATATGGAATTTGAAAACTGTGTTTTGGGTTATGCTGAAAATAGTCTTTCGACTACGGCTTATAATGACTGTGACAAAGTCACTGTCATCAATCCCGATTTGTATTTGCAAAAGATAGTCAATACGGAAGAAGTGATCGTAGGTGATATCGTTACCTACACTTTACTTATTGCCAATAAGGGATTGAATGACGCCTATGGGGTAAGCATCAAGGACATTCTTCCTACAGGGACAACATATGTAAGTAATAGTACCACCATGATGACAGGAGGCTACTCAATCGGAGAGCCGACAGTCAGTGCTGATAGTCTGATATGGAATGACATCCAACAGTTGCCCAGCGGAACGGCAGGTTATCTATCCGAATTGACAACGGACATTTATTTCAGTTATCAGGTACAGGTTACAGGCGGTAACCCGGGAGATGATTTTGACAATATTGCTATTATAAGCACAACGGATGTGGAAGATGATGTATTTGTCAATCGTGATACGGCTACTATCCGTATTCCGAATCCGGATCCGGAAGTAACTAAAACTGCACAGGAATTAGCTCAGGCAGGAGACGAAGTTACTTGGACAATAGAATATCATAATAACCGCCGCCAGACAGCGGAAGAAGTTTATATCATTGAGGAAATGCCGGATTTTGATAATGACGGAAATACTGAAGTGACCTTTGGTTCTGTGATTCTTCCATCAGGTGTAACGCCTTATTACAGTGCTGTGAATGGTGTTGCCCCCGCTTTCGTATTCAGCGACCCTACGGGAAGCGGGCAATGGACTGCCGCTCCAGGAGCAATAGTCAACCATATGGCATTCAGTATAGGAACAATGACTCCAAATGATGACGGAGCAAGTATTAAGGTACAGGGAACGCTTATAGAACCGGTTACGGATATCCTTCCTCCTTCAGGAGCACAATTTGAAAATACAGTAGAAATTTTCACATCGAGTACTGATGAAGATTTAACGAATAATAAGGACACAACGATTACCCGTATTCCGGGCATTGATGTTTCATTGACAATAGAAGGAAGTACGGAGGGGACTTTCCCCGGTTTACGTCCTAACGATCCGATTAGTTATACCATCACGATGTGTAATAGTGGAACGGAGATCGCTTACGGTTTGAAAATAGAGGATGTACTGCCTGCATTATTCATTCCTGATGCGACGACATTTGATGATTTTACACAGGTAGAAGTCACAGATGAACAAGGAAACCCTGTGAGTTTGATTGATCCGTCCGGAAATGCAATAACAATTCCAATCATTCCAACAAGAGATCCTCTAACAACCCCAGCAGTAGGAAGCACGGTTACCTGGTATCTTGGAAGTACTGCGAGCACTGCTTCTCCGGATCATTATAGAAATGTAGGTGTGCCT
>JAHDHJ010000172.1 GCA_020631375.1 Saprospiraceae bacterium
GGACCCTTTGATTAAAAGTCAAATGCTCTACCAGCTGAGCTACGCAACCAAACCAACACTTTTTTCTAGTGCGGTGCAAATATAAGAGTAGTTTTGAAAACTATGCAATCTTTTAAAAAGATTTTAAAAAAAAATCCCATGCTACTCGCATAACATGGGATTCTTGGAAAGGGTTCCTTGAAATTGAATAAATTATTAAGGTTTTACATTCCCTTTCGATTTTTCATAATCATCAATATATTCGGAAACAATACTGTTTACAATATCCTTGATATAAGATTTTTCTTTGCGGGCTATTGTCTTTAGCTTATCCACTTTTTCTTTGTCAAAGGAAAAAGTAACTCTTTTTTTCCGAGGTTTTGAAACATCATACTCTCCTTCTTGTACTTCGATTTCGCTAGTTTCCACCGTTTGTCTAATCAAGGCATCCAATCCGCTAAGTGTTCGTTTGATGCGACCTCGTTTCGGGTTCCTTTTTGTCTTAGCGACCGGAAGCGATTTCTTTTTCTTGGAAACATGTTTTTCTACAGATTCTTGAAGTGCCTCTTGTAGCAGGGAATCTAAGTCTGCCGTAAAATCCTTTGATGATTTGGATTTACGCCCGGTTTTGGATTTTGTTTTTTCCTTGGTAATGATGGTCAAATCCTCATTGCCACTTTTGGATTCATCCCCAAAAATGCTATCCAGCCCGTCTATGAAATTTTTCTTTGCCAATGTTTCTTCCTTATGGTTTCCCTGCTAAATACCTGTACAGATTAAATTACTATTATATTTTCAAATCTGAACGATTACTTGCGCTTATGTATTGTTTTTATGCTTCTACTGCTTCAGTTCTTTCTATAATCTCCTTGCAAAGGTCTAAGTAGTCCTTTGCCCCATTGCTTCGTTTATTATAACCGAAAATATCCTTTCTTTCCGTAGGAGCTTCCGCCAATGCCACATTATCCCTAATATAGGTTTTGAATACCTTTTTTCCAAAATATTTTTGGATGGATTCAGCTACATTCCTATTCAGGACTTTCCTTTGGTCATACATAGTCGCAATTACCCCGCCAATTTCCAATTTCTTATTCAAACGGAAACGGACTTTGTCTATGACCTGTTTGATTTTAACAAGTCCTTGCAAAGCTAGGAATTCTGTTTGCAAAGGTATCAATACATACCTGCTACAAGTCAATGCATTCAATGTCAGCAAGCCTAAAGAAGGAGGGCAATCGATGATAATATAATCATATTCTTCGATGACCGTTTCGAATAATTCCCTTAGGATAAATTCCCTACCTGCTTCATTTATCAGTTCCATTTCCGCTCCGGATAAGTCAAGCGTGGATGTAATGACATCCAAACCTTCCTTTACCGTATAGGGTTCTAAATCTGTTTCGCCTCTCATCGCTTCGTAGATGGTAGATGCTTGTCGTGGTATGCCAAGAGATAAGGTCAAGTTTGCCTGTGGATCCAAATCCACAAGTAAAGCTCTTTTTCCCAATTCAACTAATCCCGCTCCTATATTGATAGCTGAGGTAGTTTTTCCTACTCCTCCTTTGTGGTTTAGTAAAGAAATGATTACACCCATTATGTAAATATGTTTTATTTTACTTTAATAAAAAAAGTAATGGTTTTTACAAATATAAGGATTTATAGGAATTAGTTATCCTAATAATGATAATATGTTTCAGCTATTCCGAAGAAAAAAACTAGGTTTCAAGAATTAGAGTACTATCATTTTTTTGAATGCAAAGGATTTGCTATTCCGTGGAACTTGATATTGCGGATTTATCCGCTAATGAATTATTTCACTTGTACCGCATCATGTAAGATATAATTAAGGTAATCAAGATTATCATCATTCAATTCCAAAGTTCCCCTGAATGTGAGCCGAGCATCGGTCTTTAGATTCTTTAGAACTTTTTTACTCTTGATATCCATAACGGATTCAGGACCCGCACCACCACAGAAAAAACATTGGCTATTCGGGTAGGCTGAAAGGATATGTAGTTTTCCCGAATCATCTCCGAAAGGAATATTATATCCATTAATTTGTACAGGTCTTCCGTCCAATACTTTTATGTCATCATGGAAAATGGGAACCATGGCAAGAGTATCATTGATGTATTTGTCCTCAAAAATGACCCTGGATAACATTTGCCAATTTATTTGGATATAACCATCGATTATCTCAAAATCAGAGGGATTAAATTCAGGTACTTTAGCTTCTTCGAATGCAGGAGGAACACTGTCTTTTTCTACTTCACTTATTACAGCATCGACTTCATTTTTCTTTTCTTCTTTTGGATTGAGGCAACCGATATGGTTTAGGCAAATAATGAATAAGAGTAGAAGTTTGAATTTAATCTTCATTGTGGAATATAAATATTAAAACATCTCTAAAATAAAAAAAGAGACAGAATTTTCATTCTGCCCCTTTCATTTCATACCGTAATTCTTTTGCCTAGTTAGTTTTGCTTACTATGGCTTTGAATGTTTCGGGGTGGTTCATAGCCAAATCGGCTAATACTTTTCTATTCAATTGGATATCCCCTTTTGATAGCTGATGCATCAATTTGGAATAAGTTGTCCCGTTTAAGCGGGCAGCAGCATTGATACGGGTAATCCAAAGACGACGGAACGCACGTTTTTTGTTACGTCTGTCTCTGTAGGCATAGCCCAAACCTTTCTCTACTGCATTCTTAGCTACTGTATAGACCTTACTTCTGGCTCCCCAGTAGCCCTTAGCTAATTTCATGATTTTCTTACGTCTCTTCCTAGAAGCTACGTGATTTACCGACCTTGGCATAATTAATGGATTTTCTTGTTCGATACAGAGGTTCGTCTTTAAGAACGCTTGTTGCCTGTATCCTCGTTAAAAAATCAGTTTTTAAACTGTTGTCTTAGATGCAAAGCAAAGCTCTGATTCTTCTTGAATCACCCTTGGCGAGGATATCTGATCCTGTCAAACGAGTTTTTGCTTTCTTCGATCTCTTACGTAATAGGTGACGTTTTCCGGAATTGAAGTGCTTTATTTTGCCCTTTCCTGTCACTCTAAAACGCTTCTTCGCACTCGAGTGCGTTTTCATCTTTGGCATGATAAATACCTTTTGATTTTTAAAAATTGAATGCAAATGTATGCTTTTATATCTGAAAATAAAAACCCACTTGCGGATTATGTATCTAAATTTCAGTATTTATTTACTTTGTTTTGGTTTATTGGTGGATACTGTTTGTATCTTAATCGTAATTTAGCAGAATTCAACCCAAAATGTCCCATGTATGATCCCCTAAGAGTTTTACGGTTGCTTGGAAATCATAAGGACAGGATTTGCCCCATTGGTTTGGACCAATCATAGATAATACATCCTTGCCATTTTTTCTTTTATACAAATGGTATATATGTCCAATCAAAGGTTTGAAATTCATTTCTGCTAGGTAAATATTTTCGGATATTTTCACCCTATTCCGGATTTTTTCTGCCTGCTGGTATAGCAATTCCACTTGTTCCCGAATTTGGTTCATTTGCATTTCGGTCTGGTCATACATTGCGGAGACAGCCAAGCCTTTTGTTTTTCCCTTATCAATGGGCCTGATGACACTTCCGCCTACCGTATGGGCGTATGGCAATAGTCCGGGATTCTCAGCTACCTTATCCCTGTCTATAGGATTGATGAATTCGTTTTCCTTATTGCTATCTTGTTTTTTATCCATAAGATTTACCATTTACAAAATAATCCAAAAAGAGCTGATGCAATCTAACGCATCAGCTCTTTCATGTTGGAAAATGAGAAAAATTTACTTCAGTCTGAATTCTCCTTTTCCAGCAAGGTATCCTTTGTTATAAAGTTCAACCTGATAATTTCCTTTGGCGAATGGAGTATCCGGTTTCCAATTCATACATTGGTTTGTCGATTTGTTTTTATAAGGAACATCCTGAGCTTTTGTATATCTCATATCTTCACCGGAATCTTTATTTGTGAAAGAGCCAGAGCCCAAACTTTCAATGAACATAGTTTCTCCAAGAGGTGTAATTACCCTTACTAGGAACTGTTCTCTACCCTCGTCAGCAACTTTATTATCAGTTGCTGTATAGCAAATCTTAAGGACATCGACATTCTTGGCATATCTCTTCTTGACCATTTTGCCACCGGACTTTAATTTAAAGCCTTCCACTTCTATCTGTTCTACCTTTATAATAGAGCCGATTTCCACTTTGTCTTCCAAATAGTTTTTCTGTTCTTCCAATTCATCTTTTTTCTTAGATACATCACTGATAATGGAATCCTTAGTCGTAGTGATTTTTATCTTTTCGTCCCTTTCATTCACGAATGCTTCTTCTACGATTTTCTTTTCTTCCTTGACTTGTACGATTTCATTGGTCAATAATTGATTCTGTTCTTCCAATTCATCAATCCTAGCTAGGAAGCTGGCCTGTTGTGTCCGTAATTCATCCAATTGGGATCTGGCCTCAGTCAAGGCTTTTTTGTCTGAAGCACCAGAATTAATCGCCCTTGATATTTTATTTTTTTGTTTGGTTAATTCCGCTTTTTGTTCTTCGATGACCGTTCTCAAATCCTCATTTTCTGCCAATGCCTCATCCAATTCAGCAATGGCATTGTCATATTCATCCTGCAATTCCTTATTCAGGAGTTGGGCTTCGCTTATTTCGGTTTTCTGTTTCTCTATGGTTTTGTCCGCCCCGAATTTATTGAATAGCAACATGGCAATGATTCCCATAAGAATAGCTATTACTATTCCTGCTCCTACTATTAATTTCCTTTGATTTTCAACTGTAGTTGGCATGGTATTTTTATTTTATATGATAACTATCACAATGATAATAACAATGATCGTAATTATTTCAACCCAAATCACCTATTTATTGAAAAAAAAGGAAGTGTTTTGTGAAAAATTGGTGATTTTGCAACGATTTAAGACAATTCCCTTTATTCAACAATTATACATGACTTAATTTATTTTAATGTAATGACCTAATAAACGTTCAGTTTTGAATGCTTATTTTGATATATTTGAACATTCCATTCATAAGACTAAAACAAATACATGGAATTTAAGTTAAAAAAGGACATCGTTTTCTTTGATTTGGAAGCCACGGGCTTGAGTGTCGTCAAGGATAGAATTGTACAGATAGCATTGATAAAATATACTAAGGATGGAAAAGACCCCATAGAAAAAAGTATGTTGATCAATCCCGGAATTCCAATATCGGAAGAAGCAATGAACGTTCATGGAATTAGCCCCAAAGATGTTGCCAATAAACCGGTTTTTGCACAAGTTGCACAAGAATTATATGATTTTATTGGAAATGCTGATCTCGGAGGCTATAATTCCAATAGATATGACATTCCTATGCTCATGGAAGAATTCGCTAGGGTAGGCATGGAGTTGGATATAGATAATAGGAACCTGATAGACGTACAGAGGATTTTTTATAAAATGGAACCCCGGACTTTGAGGGCGGCATTGAAATTTTATTGTGATAAGGACCTCGTCGGAGCTCATGATGCCCTAGCAGATGTAAGGGCAACAGTAGATGTGCTGAAAGGGCAATTGTTGAAATACCAAGATGTGGATGTAGTAGATGAAGATGGTAATATTACGGAGAAGCCGATACGGAATGACATGGCGGCAATCCATAGCTATGTGAATGATTTGCGTTTTCTGGAGCCGACCCAAAAACTGAAGTTGAATGCTGATGGGGAAGTGGTCTTTTCTTTTGGAAAGTACAATAACCAAACAGTAAAGTCCGTACTCAAAAAAGATCCTAATTATTATAATTGGATACAGAAAATGGAATTTTCATCACAAATGAAACAGATCATAAAAAAACTTTATAAGGAAGTTAGAGGTTAATACTATAAGGAATGATGTATAAATAAATGGACAAAAATTGGCTTAGGTTTTTTTGTGGATAACAAGGCAAAAACGTAGGCTATGCAGGGCATCGGCGAGGCTTTTTAACGAAGTTAGCTGCAAAAAGACAAGGCAAGATTGGATATTTATTTGTTCGCCATTCCTAAGATTGAGAGGCACTAAATATTTGAATTGTGTGAGAAATAGGTCAATAGACGATAGTCCATAGGTTTAAACAAAAAATAGTTTCTATAGACTATGGTCTATCAATCATGGACTTAGAGGATAAGTCCGCAACTTAGACTCAAGATATACCCAAACGATTGAACATAAGAGAAAACTAAACAGGTATAGCTAAATGTTTTTAAAGGAATTGCTTAGATATTGCTTTATCCTTGTGTCTGTGCTATTGGTTGTTGTTGCCAATGGACAGGATTCCTATATCGCGAATTATGATGTCCTGCTCGCTAGTTTAGAGGATGCTTTGGAAAAAGGCAATCCGAGGGCATTGAGGGAATTGGGAGGTTTGTTAGATATTAAGGAGGCAAGAGAGCGAACCATTTCCATTCTCGATGAACATACCATTTTTCCCGAAAACCAAATCCGTTTCCATTCCAATTTGCAAAGGGAGGAATATTTTTCATTTCTGAATCAATACGGGGAGGAAATTAGTTTTTCTCCAATTATGCAAATCTTCTATACGCAAGTTTTGGAAGATTATGAAGCCAAGCACAAAATCATAAGAAAAAGGAGTTTGACCAATAAGGAGAAATCAATACGGTTCAAACGTTTGGTTAGTGTTTTGGAAGCATCGGGAGATGCTCCCTCGGAATCCTTTGTTAGTTTTCAATTGCAAGAAATTGCCGCTTTGGAATCCTATGAGAGTTACGATTATCTAATGGCATGCCTTGAGGGCAAACATTTGCCTTTGGCTTTGTCCAAATCTGATTTCATTGAAGAAAGTATTTGCGAAGCGATTAGCATTTATGATGATCCATCCATTTTAGAAGTCGTATTGGGAAAATTAGAAAAGGGAAAACTCAATCCTGCTCGTGCAAGTGAGATCCTGTCCAGAATCACGAATGTCATGATAAGGGAAGATAATCCAAAAACATTGTCTAAGAAATACAATGAATTATTAGATTCCCTTGGGACATTGAGTGAAACAAGACTATATGGATTTGAAAAAGGAAATACCATGAAGTCGGATTACTTCATAGAGCAGGTTGATTATTATGGCTATATGTTGGCGAGTAATTACATGGTTCCTTGGTCTAGGGATAATGCGGTAAGGGAGATGATGAAGACTGGGGATTCTAGGGCTTTGTTTCATTTGGCAGGTGTTCTTTATGCACAATTTGACAATGATTTTTTCGATGTGGAATTATTGGAAAAACAATATCTGAATTATTTGAATATCAGCATACAGGTAGAAAATGAAGCAGGTGGATTTATTGATATTAGTGCAAAAAATAAGGATAGGATATTCTACCTCAATTTAGCGAAATATTGGGCATCGCATTGTTATGATTATGAATATGATTCGGACAAGGATGTTTTTGTCAATATTAAACTAGAAGAAGAAAACGAAGAATCCGCTTCACGGTTATTCAAGAAATTGACTTCCGAAAATGAAAAGGTTGCCCTTGAATCCTTTAAGGAACTGACGAATTATCCTCATTTGATGTTGGCTCGACTGAATGAGAAATACTTGAGTATATTAAGGCGTGCCCACCCTAAGCTCCCTGATTTCAGGTATCGGTTTTTGGAAAATCTCGGACTGCTGAATGAGTTCTGTGAAATGGAGGGGATTGAAGTGGGATTGTCCGAAGGGACTACGAAATTATTGGAAAAACTCAAATCGGATATTCCTATACAAGAAAGATATGTCCTTGAAGATGAAATCATAAACAAGCTGGAATTGAACGAAATAACAGGCTTGGAAATAGAGGGACTGATCCATTCCAAAGATGTGGCATTCAATTTTAGCATTTCTAGGATATTGGATATTTATTATTCTAAGCAGTTTGAGAAGATTATTAATAACGAATTGCAAGTAAGACTTTTTTTAAAGAAAACGGTATTGTTCAGTAAAATAGGAATCGGAGGGATTTGCAACCGTTATCCATTGAAATTGGAACAAATAAAAAATAGACTGGAACCCAAACTAATTCGTATCAGTAAAAAAGAATATGACGAAGATATCAGGGATGCCATTTCTTATATCATGTCCAAAGAAAAAGCATCTGCAGTAACTATTCCCCTAAGTTTTTTTCTTAATGGCTTTTCGGATTTTGATGAACGGAATGCACATTTGGTGGAATCCCCGAAAAAGAACGAATTGAAATCATTATTTAAGAAAATAGAGAAGACCAAGGAACGAACCGAATTGAATTTATTATTGAATTACCTTTCTTATCATGCAAATGATTCTTACACTCCGCATCTTTTAAATCTATTGGATAATAAAAAAATCATAGCCGAACGGAATGGGCAAACCAGAACAGTAGCGGATGATGCAGTAAGGATGCTTGAGGGAATCTATGATTTTTCCTTTAGGGAAAATGAGAATGCGACCCCAATAGAAAGTGCGGGGGAATGGCTGGCTTTCGCCAATAAAAATAAAAAAGTCGAAGCATGGGCTAGTTCCCTGCTTGAAATCCAGATAGACCAATTATCTGAAAAGGAATTTATTTTGCTTGATGAAATCAATCGAATTTTTACTTCACCGGATATTCAAGATAATCTATTGTCAAAGGCATTGGCATTATTGCCTAAATTGGAGTCAAAGAATGATGTGCGGAAATTGGAATTCAATACACCACTGAAAATAAAAATGCTCTCTTATTTCAAAATACTCCGATTCAGACCAAAATATCTGGATGATGTCCTAAACTATTTTGAAAAAGGAAATGAAAACCAGCTTTTGGAATTTTCCATCGAATTTATAGATGGTATTCCGACAGTAGAAAAAGGAAAAATTTATAATAGGGTTTGTGATGTAGATGGCATGCTATCCAGCATGATTCAAGCCGAGGATGAAATAAGGAATGATATCATTTTAGCAATGAATACCTATTTGGATGATTCGGAATTCATTAGTGAATTTGAGGAAAAAAGAGTTCTGAACAGGATTTTCATTTTGAATTATAATGATTTGCCTATCCATGATAAATTAGAAAAAACAATTACTTATAGCAACGACCCCGACCAAGTATATAATATACAACAAAGCATTTTGAAAGAAATTTCTCTTTCTGAATTACCCGACGTAATAGCATCTTATCATTCGTTGATAGAATCGAAGGGAGAGTCCAAACTGATATTTTTGGAAAACAATTTTGGATTGCCTTATTATCTATTCCAATCCGAATCGGAAAGAAAGTCCTTATTGGAAGATTTGAAAAGCCTGGAACCCGTTTCCTTGTATTTGAAATACCTCGATAAATCAGGGCTGGACATCAATGGTCCGGACGGAGGCTTGGATTATGGAAAAATCAGGGATGTTTTGGAATTTGACGTAGTCAGCCCTTTTTCCAGTACGGTTTCGAAAAACAGAAGCCACTATGCTTTGGGAGTAATGAAACTTTTGGAATTGGAATTTCCAGAAAAAAAAGCAGAGTCAGTTATAGGAAACAACCTAAGGAGGCAAGCATCTTCTTGGCTTCATTTTCTAGGAGAAAAAGGCAAATTACCCAAACTGAATATTACTTCCTCTTTCAACCACCAGTCCTAA
>JAHDHJ010000173.1 GCA_020631375.1 Saprospiraceae bacterium
AATTACTCACGATAGGTTATTTTTTGTGTTCGTGAATTTTTAGTTTATCGTTTTTTGCCTTCTTGAAAGTAAAATAAAATTGCATTTTGGGCTGTATTATATTATTTCCTAACTTTTAAATAATCCTTTCCCTTGAAAAATATTGGATTATGTATTTCCTAAATATAGGATTAAAAATGCGGAAATCATAATATGGTATAAAAAAAGACTATTGTATGTAAGATACATTGCCTTTCTCTCTTTTTAAAAATCTATTGGCAAAATGAGATGCGAAAATGGATATGAAGCAGAGGCTCTTCTATTTTACAACAAAAAACACCCTCCTCGGGTCAGAGAAGGGTGAAGCGTCCAAAAGTAGTTTTGAAATAATGTTATGGTCGCACGTTATATTCCTTTTCGGCGGTTTCATCACCAGTGAAATTCGTCATCCATTCATTCATATTGGCTTTGAGGGAAGATTCCTCACCAAGCGTAGAATACCAAATGCCGGAAATCAAAACAACGTGGAACAACACTGTCATCATTAAAGCCTTTTTACGGGTCTTCTTGATGTTTTCTTCAAATAGGTACTGACTCATTTTCTATTCTTTTTTGATTGTATAAGAGTAGAAACGGATGCCTTTTTTAATTATTGCTCGCTTAAAGTTAAGAAATGTTAATCAAAAATTTCATTTTTACTCGCCAAAAATGTATTTGTTAACAATGAAGCTACTGTCATTGGTCCTACACCACCTGGAACAGGGGTAATGTGACTGGCTTTTGGGAAAACATTTTTGTAATCAACATCGCCTTTGAGACGGTAACCTCTTTTAGCTGTCTCATCCTCTACCCTATTGATTCCCACATCAATAATGACCACTCCATCCTTCACCATATCTGCTGTAATGAAATCCGGAATACCTATCGCCGCTATGATAATATCAGCTCTGAGTGTCTCTTCCTTCAGGTCTTTCGTTCGGCTATGTGTAAGTGTAACCGTACAATTTCCCGGATAGGATTTCCCACTCATTAAAATACTCATCGGTTTTCCTACAATATTACTTCTTCCTACGACTACGCAATGTTTTCCCGATGTTTCGATATTATATCTTTTCAACATTTCCATAATACCATTGGGCGTTGCGGGAAGATAAGAAGGAAGCCCTAATGCCATTCTTCCAAAGTTCACAGGATGGAAACCGTCCACATCTTTTTTAGGGTTTATTGCTAAAGTAATCGTTTCCTCATCTATATGCTCAGGCAAAGGCAACTGAACAATAAATCCATCCAAATCCTCATCCTTATTCAAATCATCTATGATACTGAGGAGTTGGGGTTGCGTGATATTAGCGGGTTTGCGTATGAGCGTGGATTTAAAGCCACATTGTTCGCAAGAACGAACCTTGCTCCTCACATAACTCTCACTAGCAGGATTATCTCCTACAAGGACAGCTCCCAAATGGGGAATCTTCCCACCATTCTCCTTTATCCTCTCCACTTCCCCCCTCAGTTCTTCTTTAATCGTTTTGGACAATGCCTTGCCGTCAATAATGATCGTATCCATATTGATTATTTTTTTGCAAAAGTAATCAAGGACAGGAAGAAGTTTTGAAAAATGATGATAATTAATATATAACAGCTTAATTTTTGGAAAAAATATTGATGAAAATTAAAAACAAAAAAGAATTGGTTAATTTCAATGCTCAAAATCAAGAGCCATGCATAAGAATCTAACTTGTCCGAATTGTAACACCAATATCTTATCCGATGACATCATTCTGGATAAAGCCCTTGCGAAATGCCGCAACTGCCATCTAGTTCTGGATTTGGAAGAAGAAATGAACAAAGGCAAAGCCCAAAGGAAAGAAGAAATATTCGTTATTCCCAAGGGCATAGAAATCCTCAAATTATTCGGAGAACTGAATATAGAAATCGAATGGAGACATTCCACCAGCTATTTCATGATGTTCTTTACAGTCGTCTGGAATATGATGATATTACCATTTGCCATCTTTGCCATCCTTTCTGGTGAACTTTTCATCTTATTATTCATCAGCCTACATCTTGCCGTAGGAATCGGACTTATTTTCTGGGCTTTGTCAGCATTGTTCAATACTACCTATATCACCGTGGACGAATATTTCCTAAAGGTAGAACATCGCCCTTTCAAGTTATTCTACAAAGAATACAACCTTGAATTACACCAAATAAAACAACTCTACGTAAAAAAATACCAAAACGGAAGCACCAATGGAAATCCAAATTATGCTTATGCAGTCATGATCCAAATGGATAATCATGGCGAATACAAATTGGTGAAAGGAATAGCCAAACCACCACAAGCCTTATTCATCGAACAAGAAATAGAAAAATTCCTAAACATTCCAGATCGCCCAGTAGTTGGTGAACTCTAAAATAAATCAAGATGCTCTAACAGAAACTATATATATGCGAAACTTTTTACTAGCCATTTCCTTCCTTTTTTTATTCATTTCCGAAACCCAAGCACAACACTCTGTTGCCCGGGAATGGAATGAAGTCATGCTGGCAGCCATCAGGAATGATTTTGCCAGACCGACGATACATGCAAGAAACCTTTGGCATACTTCGATGGGGATGTATGATGCTTGGGCAATCTTTGATGATGAAGCCGAAACATTTCTCTTAGGAAAAACGGTAAGCGGCTTTAATTGTAATTTTAACGGATTCCCAACCCCTCAGGATATTGAAGCAGCAAGGGAAGAAGCCATCAGCTACGTAGCCTATAGGCTTCTAACATATCGTTTCCAATCCTCTCCTGGAGCAAGTACTTCTATTGTTGAAATAAACAACCTCATGGCTACTTTGGGTTACGATAGTAATTTTACATCTTTGGATTATTCGACGGGTTCTGCGGCAGCTTTAGGAAATTATATAGCGGATTGTATCATAAATTTTGGTTTACAGGATAATTCCAACGAAGCACTTTCCTATACCAACCAATCATACTCTACCTCAAATCCTCCATTGGTTACCGATTTTCCCGGAAATCCGGACATGGTAGATCCCAATAGATGGCAACCACTTACACTAGATGTTTTTATTGACCAATCCGGAAACCCCATTCCAATAAACACGCCTGATTTTTTAAGTCCCGAATGGGGAAATGTTGTTCCATTCGCACTAAAACAAGAAGATTTGACCATTTACCAAAGGGGTGGTTTTGACTATTGGGTTTATCATGACCCCGGCACACCTCCGCTTTTGGATGAAACAGGGGCAGATTCCTCCGATGATTACAAATGGGGTTTTTCTTTGGTTTCCGTTTGGTCATCCCACTTGGATCCCGCAGATGGAGAAATGATAGATATTTCCCCTGCCTCTATCGGCAATATTCAAAATTATCCTAGCAACATTTCAGATTATCCCAGCTTCTATAATTTAATAGAGGGTGGAGACCCAAGCATAGGACATTCCATTAATCCGGCAACCGGATTGCCATATACCCCGCAAATTGTTCCCAGAGCGGATTATGCAAGGGTACTTGCGGAATTTTGGGCAGATGGTCCCGATTCTGAAACACCTCCAGGACACTGGTTCACTATTTTGAATTACGTAAACGACCACCCATTGTTTGAAAAAAAATTCAAGGGTAACAGTGAGATTGTCGATGATTTGGAATGGGATGTAAAAGCCTATTTTACTATGGGGGGAGCTATGCATGATTGTGCGATTACCGCTTGGGGAATTAAGGGTTGGTATGATTATCCCAGACCGATTTCGGCTATCCGATATATGGCAGACAAAGGTCAGAGTTCAGACCCTAGCCTACCCAATTATGATCTTGCTGGCATCCCCTTAATTCCGGATTACATAGAACTTGTAGAAGCAGGCGACCCATTGGTTGGAAGCAACAATGAACATTTGAATAAAATCAAATTATACGCTTGGAAAGGACCGGATTACATCAACAATCCGGACACCGATATAGCCGGAGTCGATTGGATTTTAGCCGAAAATTGGTTTCCGTACCAAAGGCCATCTTTTGTTACACCTCCTTTTGCCGGATATGTATCAGGGCATTCTACTTATTCTAGAGCTGCGGCAGAAGTCATGACATTATTGACAGGAGACGAATTTTTCCCAGGAGGCTTGGGGGAGTTCCAAGCCAACCAAAATGAATTCCTTGTTTTTGAAGAAGGCCCCAGTGTCGATATCATACTACAATGGGCAACTTACAGGGACGCATCAGACCAGACTAGCCTTTCTAGGATTTGGGGAGGCATACACCCTCCTGCCGACGATGTCGTTGGGAGACTGATAGGAATGGAAATCGGAGTGGATGCTTTTAATTTGGCAGAAGATTATTTCTTTAGGGACAATGATAATGATGGATTTTATTCCTATGAAGATTGTGATGACAACAATCCTAATATTTATCCAAATGCACCCGAACTTTGTGATGCTTTTGATAATGATTGCAATGGTCTCCTTAATGATGGAATTACGACATATACTTATTATGAAGATAATGATGCGGATGGTTTTGGAAATCAAAATATCTTCATAGACACTTGTGGAACCATAGCTCCAAAAGGTTATGTTTCCAATAGTGGGGATTGCAATGACAACAATCCGAACATCAATCCTAGTGCAATAGAAATTTGCGACGGATTGGATAATAATTGCAATGGTTTAATTAATGACGGGCTAAGCATAAATACTTATTTTATTGATAATGATAATGATGGTTTCGGAAATGCTAATATTCCCATAGACACTTGTCTTGCCGTCGCTCCATTAAATTATGTAAATAATAATTTGGATTGCAATGATAATGACCCGAACATCAATCCTGATGCAATGGAAATTTGCGACGGATTGGATAATAATTGCAATGGTTTAATTAATGACGGGTTAAGCATAACTACTTATTTTATTGACAATGATAATGATGGTTTTGGCAATCCTAATATTTCCATGGACACTTGTCTTACCGTCGCTCCATTAAATTATGCAAATAATAATTTGGATTGCAATGATAATGATGAATTAATCAATCCGAATGCAAATGACATTCCTGACAATGGCATTGACGAAGATTGTACAGGAGAAGATTTATATGAACAATTAAATTATTTTCCAAACCCAACGAATGGCATGCTTAATATCCGAGCGAATAGTAATGAAAATGTCTTGTATCAAATTTATGATATTTCAGGAAAACTGGTACAAGAGGGAAATTTAAAATTCGCTGAACACAGTGCTAAATTAAATATAGGATCTTTATTGGCTGGTGTTTATATTTTGCAATTATTAAATCCAGATGGCAGTGCATTCACAAGTAATTCTCAATTGAATAAAATTAAAATTATAAAAATATAAGCTATGAAAAAATCGTTTTTTATAATTTTAATTTTCCCACTTATCCTTTTCGGGCAAAATAATCCTTACGAATTAAATTGGAAATTGGACGGACCATTACTTGGTGGTGTATTCGCATTAAGCGTAGGAGGAGTATTATTAGAAAGAAACATCGATGATTATACAATAGATGACATTAATGCCTTGGACATTAATAATGTTCCATTTTTTGACAGGTTCGCGACAAAGAAGTATTCATCTGCTTTCAAAAAAAATAGCGATATACTTTTCTTCAGTTCTTTTGCCATGCCCTTTAGCATGATTAATAAAAGGACGAAAAATCATATTGGAATCCACGCTGTTATGACTGCGGAAACCATATTACTTACAAGTGCATTTACAGGCATTGCTAAAATTGCAGTCCAACGCCCTCGCCCCTTAGTTTTTAACTCTTCCATCCCCATTGAAGACAAGCTTTCCAAAAGTAATAAATATTCTTTTTTCTCAGGACATACATCCCTTACTGCAACATCATTTTTTTATACCGCACAAATATTTTCCGATTATTTTCCCGAATCAAAATGGAAGCCTTTGGTTTGGACAATAGCCGCCACTATTCCCGCCATAGTAGGCTTTTCAAGGGTTTATGCAGGGAAGCATTATCCCTCGGATGTTATCGTAGGTTATTTGGTCGGAGCAGGGACAGGTATGCTAATTCCCCGAATCCATAGAACGAAAAAAAAGAATGGTGCAGAATTGTCTTTTAGAAAATTTTAAATATTAGGCATTCTTTTACAATAATCAAAAAGGGATAAGAATGACTGGTAGTTCTTTCTGGAAAGATTATAAATTATAAAAAGTCGAACTAATTTCGTTAAATAAATAAAAAACAACTTGGTCTCAAGTTCGGTTGCAACAAATTGAGACTAAAGACGATTGGAGTCCAAAAATAAAAAATTCGTTATCGATATTGACCAAGACAAAGCAAGTCGTGCAGAAATAACGAATATACTGAATCCTTGGTTGGAGGAAGAAAAAAAGAATTGGGACAATGGTTGTAAATTTGCTTTGGGTGGAGAAAGCAAACAAAGTTCCGAAGCCATGGGAGCAGTCATCGCAAAATTACCTTTGGCAGGTTTTATCATCATCATTTTATTGGTTTCCCAATTCAATTCTTTTAGGAAAACAAGTATTGTTTTGAGTACGATTCCTTTGGGAATTATCGGTGTCGTTTTAGGCTTATTAATTTTCAATTCCTTTTTTGGTTTCATGGCATTTCTAGGAATTATTTCTTTGGCAGGGATTGTCATCAATAATGCCATTGTACTCATTGACCGGATTCAGATAGAGGAAGAAGCATTGGGGGAATCCTCGACCAAAGCCATTATCAATGCAGCACAACAAAGGTTCAGACCTATTCTCTTAACCACATTCACGACTACATTAGGATTGATACCTTTATACCTCGGTGGTGGTTTGATGTGGAACCGATGGCGGTTTCGATTATGGTGGGATTATTATTGGCTACGGTTATTACACTTTTATCCGTACCTATAATGTATAAGATATTATTCAGGGTAGGGAAATAGGAAGGTTTATCAAATATTTTAAAGCCATATTGGAGTCCAATATGGCTTTAAAAATAAAGGGCAAAAAGTAACGGTAACCCCCCAATTGACCGAAACTCTTGCCCTTATGTCTTAACTCTGATTCTATGATTATGTTGATGATAAAAGCTTGGCAGCGTTAATTTTTTCAGAGAGGCGCCAATCCAGCCTTTAATGGAATGTCTAGCATTTTATTCTCCGACCTGATATTCATCAGGGCATCGAAAGTGTTTCTAAACTTCCCGTAATCTTTTGTTTTCAAAAATAGTACCAAATCTGAATTCTCATGGATTCTTAACGAAATTTCAAAGCAAAGTTCCGAACCATCATACTGGAATTTGGTTATCAACCTATTGATTTCTTTGCCTTTAACTGATAAATTACCCATTGCCTAATTATTTTATATTTTTTCGATTTTTTTTATTTAATCTAATACAATGATAATGTTATGAAACAAACAGTGTTCCCAAATTTCAGGCAAATTGTGACAATACCCCTTTTTCAATTACGAATATTCATATATCATTGGTTACTCTCATTTTTACGCACTTTTGTCATTTCTGACAGTCAATATGTCATAAAGAATGGAACGGTATGGGATTTGATTATACTAAGCCAAGACATAAATTGATAAAAATCATTAATTGACATGCAAAAAGGACAGATATCCGTACAAACGGAAAATATATTTCCGATAATCAAGCAATTCCTATATTCTGATCAGGAAATATTCTTGAGAGAACTCATTTCCAATGCCGTAGATGCCACAACCAAACTAAAAACTTTGGCATCCAAAGGTGTATTCAAGGATGAATTGGGCGATACGACCATAGAAATACTATTGGACAAAGAGGCCAAAACATTGACCATAAGGGATAAAGGTATAGGAATGAACGAAGAAGAGGTAGAAAGATACCTCAACCAAGTTGCGTTCTCGGGAGCTAAGGATTTCCTAGACAAATACAAGGACGAATCAGGGATAATCGGTCATTTCGGCTT
Organism: Saprospiraceae bacterium; assembly: GCA_020631375.1. Taxonomy (GTDB): domain Bacteria; phylum Bacteroidota; class Bacteroidia; order Chitinophagales; family Saprospiraceae; genus JAHDCE01. The sequence continues at coordinate 7,929 of JAHDHJ010000173.1, forward strand.
GGGTTTCTATTCTGCCTTCATGGTAGCTGATAAAGTGGAATTCGTAACCAAATCCTATAAGGAAAATTCCGAAGGAGTGACATGGAGTTGCGAAGGAAGTCCTGAATATTCCTTAGAAAAAAATGATAAGGCGGAAAGAGGAACAGATGTGGTCTTGCATATCAGCGAAGATGGTATGGAATACTTGGAGGACAACAGAATTACCGAATTATTGAATAAATATTGCAAATTCTTACCCGTAGAAATACAATTCGGAACAAAAAAAGAATTTATTCCTAAAAGTGAGGAAGAAGATGCGGAAATGGAGGAATTCGAAGTTCCCAATATCATCAACAATCCTGAACCCATTTGGAAAAAGAAACCTGCGGATTTAAAAGATGAGGACTATATTTCATTTTATAATGAATTATATCCTTATTCCCAACCGCCATTATTCTGGATCCACCTTAATATAGATTACCCTTTCAACCTTACGGGAATATTATATTTCCCTAAGTTGAATAATTCTATGGAAATCCAAAAGAATAAAATCCAATTATATAGCAATCAAGTTTTCATCACAGATGATGTAAAGGAAATCGTCCCCGAATTCCTTACCCTTTTGCATGGTGTGATTGATTCTCCGGATATTCCTTTGAACGTTTCCCGTTCTTATTTACAAGCGGATAGAAATGTAAAACGCATCGGAAGCCACATCACTAAAAAAGTGGCTGACAAGATGAATGATATGTTCAAAAACGAAAGGGAAGATTTCCAAGACAAATGGAAAGATATCGGAGCATTGGTGAAATATGGTATGATTACCAATGATAAGTTCTATGACAAGGCAAAGAATTTCGCACTATTGTCTAACGTGGAGAAGGAACACTTCACGATTGATGAATACAAAGAAAAAATCAAGGACAACCAAACGGATAAGCACAACAAAATCATAGCGATTTATACAAGTTCTCCAGAAGAACATGACAGCTTTATCCAATCATCAAAAGATGAGGGTTATGATGTTTTGGTTACGGATACGATGATTGACAATCACTTCATGCAGCAATTGGAGCAGAAGCAAGGGGACATGACTTTCGTAAGGGTGGATTCTGACACTGTGGATAATTTGGTGCAGAAAGACGAGAAGAAAGAATCTGTATTGAGCGAAGACGACCAGAAAGTTGTAGAAGAAATTTTCAAGGGACAAATTACAGAAGCAGGTGCTAATGTAAGCATGAAAGCATTGTCTCCGGATTCATTACCCGTAATGATTACCAAGTCTGAATTCATGAGAAGAATGAAGGAAATGCAAGCAATGCAAGGCATGGGTGATGCATTCCCGGACAGCTATAATGTGGTCGTGAATAGCAACCATCCGCTTATCGCTGAAAAATTATTGAAAGCAGAAAATGATGAGGAGAAAGGCAAATTGGCTAAGCATCTTTATAGCTTGGCTCTATTGAACCAAAATATGTTGAAAGGTGCTAATTTGACTAACTTCATTAAAAAGAGTATTGATTTTATTGCTAAGTAAAATATTCAAACCAATACTTTTTAGAGCTTGTTTAAAATTGGCTTTTGAATATGAAAATAATCATTTTTTTGATTAGACGAGGCACAAAAAACGGAGTTTAGCCTTAGCTAAATGA
>JAHDHJ010000174.1:0-2191 GCA_020631375.1 Saprospiraceae bacterium
TCACTTCCGCACGGATGAATCCTTTTTCAATATCAGAGTGGATCACACCTGCAGCTTTGGGAGCAAGACAACCTTTTTCAACTGTCCAAGCACGTACCTCCTTGACACCGGCAGTGAAATAGGTAATCAGATTCAATAAACGATAACAAGAATGAATCAATTTATTCACGCCGGGTTCTTTCAAACCCATGTCTTCCAAAAATTCCATTCTTTCCTCCTTGGATTCCAATTCCGCAATATCCGCCTCTATTCCGGCACTGATAAGAACCACTTCCGCACCCTCCGGTGCAACCAATTCCTTGAACCGTTTTGTATGTTCATTCCCATCATGGACAGAATCCTCATCTACATTACAAACATAAAGAATCGGCTTGCCCGTCAGCAACATCATCGAGTCGAACAATTCGATTTGGTCTTCCTCCAACTCCAAACTTCTGGCAGGTTTTTCAGATTCTAAGTGATCAAAAATCATTTTGGCAGTATCCACTTGTCTAACTGCTTTTTTCTCTCCGGTTTTGGCATTCTTCTTCAGTTTCTCCAATCTTTTCTCAACAGTATCCATATCCTTTAGAATCAATTCAATATCAATTGTTTCCTTATCTCGGACTGGATCCACACCTCCATCGACATGGACGACATTACCATCCTCAAAACATCGGACAACATGGACTATTGCATCCACTTCGCGGATATTGGCTAAGAATTGGTTGCCCAATCCCTCACCCTTACTTGCTCCTTTTATCAATCCGGCGATATCCACAATCTCAACCGTAGTCGGCTGAATCCTTTGTGGATTAACAATTTTCGCCAATTCGTCCATTCTTGCATCCGGTACGGTGATAATACCCACATTCGGTTCTTTCGTTGCGAAAGGATAATTAGCAGCCAATGCCTTGGCAGAGGTCAATGCATTAAACAAAGTCGATTTCCCTACATTGGGAAGTCCTACGATTCCACACTTTAAAGCCATTATTCAATAATATTGTAATTCTTGGAATAAAACCAAGTAGATAATTTTAAATTCGGGTGCAAATATAGAACTTTAGGATTTAGAATTCCATTATATTTCAATGAACTATCTAGCACATATTTTTCTTTCCCAAAAACAACCCGAAATCATGATGGGGAATTTCCTTGGGGATTTGATTAAAAACAAGGAATACAAGGCTTTGCCTGAGCCAATCAGAAGAGGAGTAGAATTGCATAGACATATTGATGCTTTTACAGATAGCCATGAAGTCGTTATGTCAACTGTAGATAAATTAGAGAGTCAACATCATAAATACTCTCCTGTTGTTGCGGACATATATTACGATTATTTATTGTTCATCAATTGGGAAACTTATGCTTCCGAATCCATACAGGATTTGGCGGATTGGTCTTATGAAGTCATTAGGAAATATAAGGAATTCATCCCCGAACGGCATTCGAAGAAAGCAGAAATGATGATAAAACATAATTGGCTCTTGGGTTACGGGGATTTGGATATTTTGCATGAGACATTTTTGAGAGTCAAAAAAAGAGCAAGGTTCAATAGCCATTTCGAATTTGCTACCCAGCATTTGCAAGAAAGACTAGAAGACTTTAATAAGGACTTTAATTTATTTTTTCCGGATTTAGTCAGAACATCCAATGAATTTATCAAAGGCTTGGAAGAATAAAAAACTATCTTTGTGCTTTTTCTATTGCGGAATATCCGCAAATTGTCTTTACTCCAAATAGCATTTTAATAATTCAGAAGTATGAAACCATTAATTTTAATAACCAATGATGACGGAATAGTAGCTCCCGGAATCAGGGCATTGGTAGAAGTGATGAGAGAAATAGGTGAGGTCGTTGTAGTGGCTCCGGATTCTCCTCGTTCAGCACAAGGTCATGCGATTACAATAACGGATCCGATAAGAATTCGGAAAGTGGAAGTATTTGAGGGAATCGAATCTTTTGAATGTTCCGGTACGCCTGTGGATTGTGTCAAGATTGCGAGGAATGTGGTCTTGAAAGGCCGGACAATAGATTTGTGTGTTTCGGGAATTAATCATGGTTCTAATGCGGCAATAAATGTCATTTATTCGGGAACGATGTCTGCCGCAATGGAGGCTTCATTGGAGGGTATAAAATCCATTGGTTTTTCTCTCTGTGATTTTTCTAATGAAGCAAATTTCAATCCTTGTCTGCCTTATGTGAAATCTAT
>JAHDHJ010000174.1:2201-9407 GCA_020631375.1 Saprospiraceae bacterium
TTTCAGAATGGATTTTGGAAAAGGATTTTAATGATTCAATATTATTGAACGTAAATTTTCCCAAGACAGATAATATTAAAGGAATTAAAATTTGCAGACAGGGAAAAGGAAGATGGATTGAAGAGTTCCAGGAAGGCGCGAACCCAAGAGGAGAAAAATATTATTGGTTGACCGGTAAATTTATTAATGATGATAAAAGGGAAGATGCAGACATCAACGCATTAGCAGAAAATTATGTTTCCATAGTTCCGACTTATCACGATTTAACCCATAATGAAACATTGGATAATAATATTTTAAATGAATTAATGCATAAATAAAATGGAAAAGAATACTATCGGATTTGGTGTGATCATTTCATTGATATTACCTGTTATAGGTTTTGTAATTTGGTTGGGAATTAATTATATTTTATATCTCTCAGATGTAACGGACCGTTTTGGAGGCCTTTTCCAATTTTCCGAGAAAACAAGAATCCTGACAGCCATCTGCCTGAATTTAATTCCATTCCATCATTCCAAAAATAAAAGATGGGATTATATGTTGAGAGGCGTAGGCATTACTACATTGGGTTTGTTGTTTTGCTGGGCACTTTATTATGATGTTTTTAATTTTTAGGAATTAAAATATAAAAAAAATAAATGCCAATTTTACTGCCTTGTCAGGTGTTTGACCACCTGACAAGGCAGTAAATAAAGTGTGTGCGAGGTGAACAAACACCACGCATGGCAAGGAATTTAATTTTGCCCTGTACTCAGATTAAAATATTAAAAAATAAATGCCAATTTGAAATATTACATCATAGCGGGAGAAGCTTCCGGAGATATGCACGGAGCCAATCTTATCCATGAATTAAAAAAGATGGATAATGATTCTTTCTTTCAATTTTTCGGAGGAGATAAAATGCAATCGGCTTCCGGAAATTCTGCGATAAAACATATTTCCGAATTAGCATTCATGGGTTTTGTAGAAGTCATATTTAATCTCAGAACCATCCTCAAAAATATTTCAATTTGCAAAGAAAGCATTTTGGAATTCCAACCAGATGCACTCATTTTAATTGACTATCCGGGCTTTAATCTAAGGATAGCCAAATGGGCTAAAAAAAATGGAATAAAAGTATATTATTATATTTCACCACAAATTTGGGCTTGGAAAACAAATCGGATACATTCACTTATGGATGTATCCGAAAAAATGTTTGTCATTCTTCCATTTGAAAAAGATTTTTATAAGAAATACAATTACGATGTTGATGCTGAATTTGTAGGACATCCATTATTAGATGAGATTAAAAAGAATGAATTTAAAAAAATAGAAGAAGAAAAACCTATCATAGCCTTATTACCCGGAAGCAGAAAACAGGAAATCAATAAAATGCTTCCCGTCATGATTCAATTAGTTGACGCTTACCCGAACTACCAATTTTGTTTAGCAGCTGCAGCTTCCATACCCAAAGATTTTTATTTGAATTTAATTCAAAATAAAAAAATTAAAATCATTGAAAATAATACATATGGATTATTGGATTCTGCTTTTGCAGCAATAGTTACTTCAGGAACGGCGACCTTGGAAACAGGCTTGTTCCAAGTCCCGCAAGTTGTATGTTATAAAGGAAATGAAATTTCTTTTTGGATAGCTAAAAGATTGGTGAAAAATATTAAATACATTTCCTTGGTCAATTTAATCCTAGATAAATTATTAGTGACAGAATTAATTCAAGATGATTTTAATTCCACAAAATTGAAAGAAGAATTCAATAAAATTCTAGAAGAGAAAAACAGAATAAAAATAGGAGAGGGCTATAAACGATTACAAGAAAAACTTTCTAAGGAAAATGCTTCACAAAACGTAGCCCAGTCTATCGTTGAAAAATAAATGCTATTCCAATTATTTTGGAATAGCATTTATTTTTATAAGTAATTGGACAAAAATAATCCAATAATAGTGCTATCATAAAAATATGGTAAGCAATGTTTTATCTAAAAATCTCTATATCTAAATATCTAGCCATCTACTTAATTAAAAACTAGGACATCCTTTTTTCCTCCCTCTTAATCTATTTCTACTTCCCACTAATCCATTGTCCGTAAAATTATATGAAATAAAAATTCCGGACATGATATACCAATCCAAATCACTGGAGTTCCCTCTTTTATCTCCTGCTATGGGAGCAGTGATTTCATCGCTAACCTCATCTCCTCTCCAAGATAATTCAGCAGCCAATTCCCCATTTGCAGAAGCCAATGCAGCTAAATCGGGATAATTACCACTTACATCATCCAAATAATCAGTAAAGGTTTTCCTAAAACCAATTTCGAGTCCTAGATTCCATTTGTCATTTATTGCATATTTTAAACCTAAGCCGATTGGAATCGACAATTGGAAAGTTTTATACTTGGCAGGGTTTCCAGCCATTCCTTGCCCTTCCGTACCTAAAGGTTGTAAGTTCACCCATCCTCCATCATAATCGGCTTGGGGATTGAATTTAAAACCCGCAACCCCTAAAAACACATAAGGCGAAAATGTCCGTTCTAAATTATACGGTTGATATCCAAGTATATTGAACTCAGCATTCAATCCAAATTCAAAAATATTGGATCTGAAACTCAAGTTGCGTTCTTCCCTAGAATTAGAAGCGTTTCCAGTAGTATCATCCGCAGAAACCTTTCCATAATTGAAATACCCTTTGGCACTTACCCATTTACCTATATTGTACCTAGCAAAGACACCAGCTGAAAAATGCATTTGTCCCAAGCTTGTCCACAAGCCGGATGGAGCAAGGTCTCCCATGTAATTAGAAGCACCAACTGTAGCTCCGACTTCCATTTGTGCATTCATTGTCAAGGGAATGGACAACAGCAAAGAAAATATCAATTTTTTCATAACGTAGTAGTTTGTATCCTTATAAAAATGGCTTAGCTAAAAGGGCTACCTAACAAAAATAACGGTTCTCAAAGGTAATTTGCTAATAATATTGGCAATAATTTTGTCCCATGAGCCCATTTTAATAGCATGGAATACTTGCTTGGGATTTAATGTATTGATAAACAATAGTTTATATTGTTTTGTGTTCCTCTAAAATCTCTTATTATATTTCGTAATATTAACATAGTTTTGTATCTTTGCAGCGTATTTTAAAAACATAACACAAATCCAAGGATTAAATGGCATCAGAGCGCATAATTCCTATTAGCTTAGAAGAAGAAATGAAGACTGCCTATATCGATTATTCGATGTCGGTAATTGTATCCAGAGCACTTCCGGATGTTAGGGACGGACTGAAACCTGTTCATCGCCGTGTTCTATTCGGTATGTCCGGTCTGGGCTTGACTTATAATAAATCACATAAGAAATCGGCACGTATAGTTGGGGAGGTTTTGGGAAAATACCACCCTCATGGAGATTCTTCAGTATATGACACGATGGTGCGTATGGCACAGGATTGGTCATTAAGGTATCCATTGGTAGATGGACAAGGTAACTTCGGTTCGATGGATGGTGATAGTCCTGCAGCAATGAGATATACCGAAGCCAGAATGCGTAGGATTACAGATGAACTTTTAGCAGATATTGAAAAAGATACTGTTGATTTTGCCTTTAATTTTGATGATACCTTAAAGGAACCTACGGTTTTGCCATCAAGAATTCCCAACCTTTTGATTAATGGAGCTTCTGGTATTGCCGTAGGTATGGCAACAAACATGCTCCCTCATAATTTATCGGAAGTAATAGACGGAACAGTCGCAATGATTGATAATCCGGATATTACAATGGAGGAGTTAATCCAGTACATTAAGGCACCGGATTTTCCGACAGGAGGAACGATATACGGTTACGAAGGAGTAAAAGAAGGTTTAGAGACAGGAAGGGGAAGAGTGATTCTCAGGGGTAAAGCCGATATACAAGAAAACAACAATAGGGAGAAAATCATTATCAATGAAATCCCTTATCAAGTAAACAAATCACATCTTGTAGCCAAGATAGCTGAATTGGTCAATGATAAAAAAATTGAGGGAATATCCGATATTAGGGATGAATCCGATAGGAAAGGATTAAGGATTGTTGTTGAGGTCAAGCGGGATGCAATGGCGAATGTCGTATTGAGTAAATTATACAAATATACACCGCTTCAGACTTCCTATGGGGTCAATAATGTCGCTTTGGTCAATGGCAGACCGGTGCTTTTGAATGTCAAGCAAATCTTAGAAGAGTTTGTAAAGTTCCGCTTGGAAGTTATTGTAAGGAGAACCCAGTACGATCTTAAGAAAGCCGAAGAAAGAGCTCATATCCTAGAGGGCTTGATGATTGCTTTGGATAATCTGGATGCAGTAATTAAATTGATTAGGGCGAGCAAAACTCCGGAAGAAGCTAGGAATGGGCTAATGGAGACATTCGGATTATCCGAAATCCAAGCAAGGGCGATTCTGGACATGAGGCTTCAGAAATTGACCGGACTCGAGAGGGATAAAATCAAATCGGAATATGAAGAGATAAAAGCCAAGATAGATCGTTACAATGAAATATTAGCCAGCGAGTCCATCCAAAGAGGAATAATTAAGGATGAATTGGCCGAAATCAAGGACAGGTTTGGAGATGAGAGAAGGACTGATATCAACTTCGCAGGTGGAAGTATCAGCATGGAAGATTTGATAGCAGATGAAGAAGTCGTTATTACGATTTCTCATTTGGGATATATCAAACGAACCAAAACTACAGAATTCAGAACACAAGGCAGGGGAGGAAAAGGTGCAAGGGCATCTAAGACTAGGGATGCTGATTTTGTGGAACATATGTTTTCAGCTACTACACATAATTATTTACTGCTTTTCACAGAGCAGGGCAAATGCTTTTGGTTAAGGGTATATGAAATTCCGGAAGCATCTAAAAACTCAAGTGGTCGGGTCTTGCAGAATATTCTTTCTATACCGAAGGATGATAAGGTAAAGGCATATATCAAAATCCCGGACTTGAAAGATGAAGAATTCATCAACAATAACTATATCGTATTCTGCACGAAGCAAGGTGTAATCAAGAAAACCTTGGTTGAGGCATTTTCAAGACCCCGTACGAATGGAATTAATGCATTGACAATCCGTGAGGGAGACCAATTGCTGGAAGTCAAATTGACCAATGGTAAGAATGATATACTTATTGGCTCCAGATCCGGACAGGCGATTCGCTTCCCCGAAGAAAAGATAAGGGCAATGGGTAGAGGTGCTGCAGGGGTAAGGGGAATAAGATTGCAAGAAGATGGGGATGATGCTGTAATTGGATTAATCATAATGAATCCGATAGATACCGAAAAGACTATTTTGGTTATTTCTGAAAAAGGAACAGGGAAAAGAACCAAATTGGAAGAATACAGACAAACTGGTAGAGGTGGTAAAGGTGTCAAGACTTTACAAGTTAATGAAAAAACAGGATCATTGGCTGCAATGAAAGCTGTTTTGGATACTGACGATATGATGATCATCAATAAATCGGGAATCAGTATCAGAATTGCTACAAATACATTGCCATTATTAGGTAGGGCAACACAAGGTGTAAGGGTCATAAAGATTGACAAAAAGGATTCTATAGCTGATGTCGCACTGTTGGATGGTAGCGATTCGGAAGAAGAAGAAATTGAGAATACTGATAATATTGAAGAAAATAATGAGGGGACCTACAATTGAAGAAAATCCTACGGAAAATGATGATAATTCGGAAGATTAGGACTCAATTAATCATTTATTAATGAATTTTGATAAAACCTTAACCCTTTTTATTTCTAATATTATAGATATTCGCATTGCATAAATTTTATTTTAAAATAAATCCATTCTAGAAGATGAGATACTTTTTAACTTTTTTACTTACGGCTATTTTAACCATTAGCCTTTCCGCTCAAAAACTACCCAAATCTGTAAAAGATGCTAAAAAGGCATTGAATGCCAAAAATTATACAGAAGCATTACAACTCATAAATACTGCCTTGGAAGATGGAACTACTGCTGATTTCTCTGAAGCATGGGCAGTGAAAGGAGATGTATTAGGCGGATTGGTTTCTAATGATGCCATAGAAATAAAAAAGACGCTCGTAACGGGAACACCCTATGCTTCAAAAAATGTAGATGCCGGAAACAAAGCTTTCGAAGCATATAAAATGGCAATGGACAAATCCACGGAAGGAGATAAGGGAAGCAAAGCTGCTATCAAAGGGTTGGTAGATTTGGCTACGAACCTTAATGACATAGGCTTGAATGAATATAATCTTCAAAAATATGACAATGCATATAATTCGTTTAATACAGTATTGGAATCCAGTAACTTGTTGGCATCAACAGGAAATAAATCCATTCTTTCCAATCCTGAAGATTTGCAATTGATACAATATTATACGGCATTGAGTGCCACCAATGCAGGAAAACCGGAACTTGTAAATGGTTTATGTAAGGAATTGGTTGATGCTGCTTATAACAAGCCATTACCCTATAAACTTTTGTTTGACGCAACTGTAGAAACTGACGAAGCAGCGGCTTCTGAAATATTAGCTAAAGGAAAGAAAGCATGTGCTGACGAACCAGCAAGCAAAAAAGAATTCTTATTTACTGAAATCAACCATTATTTGAAAAAGGGGGAATTCGTAAAATTAGAAACTTTAATCCAAGATGCTATTGCAGCAGAACCTGACAATGTATCTTTGTATTTTGCATTAGGGACTGTTTATGACCAATTGTATCAGAAAACAATGGAAGAAGGTGATGCTAGCAAAGCGAATGGATATTTCGATGAAGCAATCAAATATTATTCTAAAACTGCTTCTCTAAAAGCAGATCATGCAGATGCACATTACAACCAAGGGGCAATGTTTTATAATAAGGCGACTTTATTGAATGATGAAATCAAGGCTTTGGATGATGACATGACAAGTGCGGGCATGAAAAAATGGGAAAAATTGAAAGAAGAGCAAAAAGGACACTTAGTAGGTTCCCAACCCTATTTTGAAAAGGCTCTGAAAATTAATCCCGAACACACAGGGGCAATGACAGCATTGAAAGGTATTGCCGCATATATCAACGATAAGGATATGATGAAAAAATATCAGGACATGTTGGATTCGACTCCTAAATAATTTAACTTGATTAAATATTGAAAACCGGTATATGGATAAGACCATATACCGGTTTTTAATTAACACTAAGCAGGGAATTGTTCTTATGG
>JAHDHJ010000175.1 GCA_020631375.1 Saprospiraceae bacterium
AATAAATATTTCATGAGATTGGATTTTGGTTAGCCCTAAGACGAAATCCTTTTGTCAAAGGTTGCTTCATTATAGAAGGAATAAAGTATCATAGCCTTTCCGGAACTAATAACCTTATTCACTTGTAGTATTCTTATCTTCCCTTAATACAACTATTTTAGTCCCATTTCCATATCTTTGTCCACCATAAAATTAGGGATAGATGAGTAAAGACATAAGGCAGATAGCTAAGAATAGGATATTAGTAATAGATGGTGCTATGGGTACCATGCTCCAACAATACAAATTATCAGAAGCAGATTTCCGTACGGAAAGATTCAATGATCATCCTTGTGATGTGAAAGGGAACAATGACCTGCTTTCCATTACACAACCCGATATCGTAGAAGCAGTCCATAAAGCTTATTTGGAAGCGGGTGCCGATATTATTGAAACCAATACCTTTAGTGGAACGGTCATTGCCCAAGCGGATTATCAAATGGAGCATTTGGCTTATGAAATCAATTATGAATCCGCACGGATAGCCAAAAAAGCATGTGCCGCTTTTAGCACTCCGGAAAAACCACGTTTTGTGGCAGGAGCCATTGGTCCTACGAATAGAACCTTATCCATTTCTCCCGATGTGAATGACCCCGGCTTTAGGGCAGTCACTTTTGATGAAATGGCGGAGGCATATTATACACAAGTTTGTGGATTGGTAGATGGTGGTGCGGATGTTATTTTGGTGGAAACCATTTTTGATACATTGAATGCGAAAGCAGCATTATTTGCAATAGATAGGGTTTATGAAGAAAAAGGTGTTTCTCTTCCCATCATGGTTTCGGGAACAATAACGGATGCCAGTGGGCGTACACTTTCCGGACAAACCGCCGAAGCATTTTGGCTTTCAGTCAATCATGCGAATTTGTTCTCCATAGGTTTCAATTGCGCTTTAGGTGCAACAGAAATGCGTCCGCATATACAGGAATTGGCGAAAATGGCGGATTGCCTAGTCAGTGCTTATCCGAATGCAGGCTTGCCTAACCGTTTTGGTGAATATGACCAAGATGAAAATGAAATGGGCGATTATATAGATGAATTCATCGGTTCGGGATTGGTGAATATCGTAGGCGGGTGCTGCGGAACTTCTCCCGACCATATTCGGGTCATGGCTGAAAAAGCAAAAGGGAAAACTCCAAGAAAAGTCGTAACCAGAACTACAGATTCGCAATATTCAGGACTGGAACCATTGACCGTAAGGGAAAATATGAATTTCATCAACATAGGTGAACGTACGAATGTTACCGGTTCTAGAAAATTCGCAAGGCTGATCAAGGAGGATTTGTATAGCGAGGCTTTGTCGGTAGCGAGGCAACAAGTAGAAGGTGGCGCTCAGATTATAGATGTCAATATGGATGAAGGGATGTTGGATGCCGTAGAGGCAATGACCAAATTCCTGAATCTCATAGCTTCAGAACCGGATATTTCCAAGTTGCCCATCATGATAGATTCTTCCAAATTCCATGTGATAGAAGCAGGATTGAAATGTGTGCAAGGAAAGGCGATTGTCAATTCGATTTCCATGAAAGAAGGGGAAGAGGAATTTATTCGCCAAGCGAAAATTGTTAGACGATACGGAGCGGCTACAGTGGTGATGGCATTCGATGAAGAAGGACAAGCCGAGACAATAGAAAGGAAAGTTTCCATCTGCAAAAGAGCATATAAAATATTGACAGAACAAGTAGGCTTCCCTCCTCAGGATATTATTTTTGATCCGAATATTTTCGCTGTCGCAACAGGGATAGAGGAACATAATGAATACGCCATCAATTTCATTGAGGCAACTCGCCAAATCAAGCAGAAAATGCCATTGGTGAAAGTAAGCGGAGGCGTGAGCAATATTTCTTTTTCATATCGTGGCAATAATGTGATTCGGGAAGCGATGCATTCCGCATTTTTATACCACGCCATCCAAGCAGGAATGGATATGGGAATCGTAAATGCCGGCATGTTGGAATTATACGAGGACATTCCTGCGGATTTGAAAAAATTGGTAGAAGATGTTTTATTCAATAGACATGAGGGAGCGACTGATGCCTTGACGGATTATGCAGAAAAAGTCAAGGGAAAAGGAGGAAAGAAAAGAGAGCAGGATTTGGCATGGAGAGAAGGAACCGTCCAAGAACGACTAAGCCATGCTTTGGTCAAAGGTATCACGGATTTCATAGATGAGGATACGGAGGAAGCCCGTTTGCAATATTCCCGTCCCTTGGAAGTGATAGAGGGTCCATTGATGGATGGAATGAATATCGTAGGGGAATTATTCGGTGCGGGTAAAATGTTTTTGCCTCAGGTAGTGAAATCTGCAAGGGTCATGAAAAAGGCGGTTGCTTATTTGAATCCATTTATCGAAGCGGAAAAAGATGGTTCGGAAACCGGAGCGAGAGGAAAAATATTAATGGCAACCGTAAAAGGGGATGTCCATGATATTGGTAAAAATATAGTAGGCGTAGTTTTGGGTTGCAACAATTATGAAATCGTGGACATGGGCGTTATGGTTCCTGCTGCGCAAATATTGAAAAAAGCCAAGGAAGAAAATGTGGACATCATAGGTCTGAGTGGTTTGATTACTCCGAGCTTGGACGAAATGGTACACATGGCAAAGGAAATGGAAAGGCAGAATTTCAAGATTCCCTTACTCATTGGCGGAGCCACAACTTCCCGAACACATACTGCTGTTAAAATCGCACCTGAATATTCTGGAGGGGTAATTCATGTCTTGGACGCATCCAAATCCGTAACTGTGGCTTCTGATTTATTGAATGATAACAAGGCTGCATTTATTGGTAAAATAAAATTGGAATACGAAGAACTCAAGGAGAAATACGGTAACCGTAAACAGATAAAAAAATACATTCCGATAGAACAAGCAAGAAAGAATAAAATCAAAATTGATTGGGTGGATTATACGCCACCCGTTCCTCGTAAATTAGGCATTACCGTTTTTGATAATTATGATTTGGAAGAAATTTCCAAATATATAGATTGGACTCCATTCTTTACTTCTTGGCAATTATGGGGAAAATTCCCCGCCATTTTAAAAGATGAAAAAGTAGGTGAGCAAGCGACATCATTATACATTGATGCACAAAATATGCTCAAGCAAATCATCAGCGAAAAATGGTTGACAGCAAAAGGAGTTATTGGATTATTTCCTGCAAATTCCATTAATGATGACGATATAGAAATTTATACGGATGATTCCCGAACAACTGTTTTAAAAACATTGCATAATCTAAGGCAACAAAGAAAAAAAGCCCCGGGTCAGGCGAATTTTTCCTTGACGGATTTCATTGCTCCTAAAGAAAGTGGAAAAAAGGATTATATCGGTTCCTTCGCAGTGACGGCAGGTTTGGGAATAGAAAGCAGAGTAGCGGAATTCGAAAAAAACCTTGATGATTATAATGCCATTTTATTAAAGGCATTAGCGGATCGTTTTGCGGAAGCATTCGCAGAATTGCTTCATGAAAAAACAAGGAAAGAATATTGGGCTTACGCCAATGATGAAACATTGAGCAACGAAGATTTGGTCGCTGAAAAATATGATGGCATCCGACCGGCACCCGGCTATCCGGCTTGTCCCGAACACACCGAAAAAATCACTTTATTCGAATTATTGAATGCGGAAAACAATGCGAATATCAGCTTGACGGAAAGTTGTGCGATGTATCCTGCCGCTTCGGTAAGTGGCTGGTATTTTTCACATCCTGAATCTAAGTATTTTGCATTGGGAGAAATTTCCAAAGACCAAGTAGAGGATTATGCAAAGAAAAAAGCCTGGGATTTGGAAAAAGCAGAAAAATGGTTGCAAAGTGTTTTGAATTATACCTAGCGGTATTCGCTTTATAGACCAGCAGCAGTAACGATTGTTTGATTTTCAAAAACTACGAATTTCTGAGAATCCGAAAACCACTTAGTCTTCAGTATATGAATAAAAAATTAGAAATAAAATACAATGAATTCCTATCCATGAAGAAACGTTTCATGGATAGGTTGGAAAAGAATACCTTAGAACAAAATCAATTTAAATCATCTCCTACGGAATGGTCTCCTTTGGAAGTATTGGAACATATACAGATTTCAGAAAATGGCATTTTGAAATTTTTCCAAAAATATAATCCCGCAGAATCCAAACACAAACCCAAAGGAAAAGACAAGGTCATTAATTTTTTACTTTCCAAATTATACCGTTCATCATACAAGGTAAAAGTTCCGGTAAAAGGACTGGATCCGACTGGAAAAAAAAGCTTGGAAGAATTAAAAAAAGAATCTGAAATAACGAAAGAAAAATTAAAACAGTACTTAGAAAATCTACCTGACGAAAAAATAAATTATTCCGTTTTCAAGCATCCTGTATCTGGAGGAATGACAATGGAAAGCGTCGTTGCATTTTGGACAAACCATGTTTTGCACCACCTGCACCAATTGGATAGGATAGAGAAAGAAAAAGGATTCCATCAGGAAATTAATTAAGCGTATATTAGGTATTTATTAATCGGACTACAAACACAAATGTTGGACATATAGCGGTCACCCTTGAATTGCTCAATAAAAAATCCCCACCTCGAGTGAGGCGGGGACGATACAACTATATAAAAAATTCCCAATTAAAGGCTTATTTTCTCGATTTCATTCACCAAAGCCTTAGGATCTGATTCTAACAAAGACATCAAATCGAAAACCTTGTCGCTAAAACCTGCCAAGGCGAAGACCTTGCTTTCAGGGAATTGCAAACTGCCATAAGCATTCAAATCAAATGAGTAAATGTATGGGTTCGCAGCATTGCGCTTTTTGTACGCCTCGAAAGAATCCTTTGGAGAATAGTGTCCCATCCATCCTTGCATATCAGACAAGATAATGATTCGGTCATATGCTTTATCTGCCTTTTTGAAAATCGCGTGGAAATTAGTTCCTGCCGATGTGGCATTCTTCACCAAATTATTAGCAATTGTCATGGCAGCATCTCCGAAATATGGCTTCACGTATGAAGCACTATCAGAGAAACGCATCAAATCTGCATCATTACTCTTGTACAACATCGCAGCGAAAATAGAACCGATTTCCATAGGCGTTTTTCCGGTCTTATTCTTACTCCAAGTCATAGAACCGGAGTCATCCAAAACCACCAAAGTACGACCTTCGAAAACAGGTACATTATCCAATGAAATCTCAAGGGCATCATTCAATGCTGTTTGGATTTTACGGCTGTATTTATTATTGATTTTAGCATCCTTTATCGCATCCAAAGCAGACAAGAAACGGAAAGGCAATACCTTACTTTTCTTTATACGGTTGCGGTTCACCAAAATATCCAAAGCGTTATCCAAAACATCTGGCGCTTGTTCTGCAATGTTTCGCAAATTACGCAACAAAGCAAAGTAACCCAATTTATTTTCAGCAATCAAATCTTTCCAAGCCGCAGCTTTTTTATCAGCCTTGTCCTTATCAGATTCAGCGACTTGCCCCGCTTGTGTCAATTTGGCTTCCCAAGTGTTTGTATTACGCAATGTTCCATTGACCAACTCTTGCAATGCCTTGGCGTTGCGTTGTGTTGGAACCGGGTGGACCAGATTCACCAAGTCAATCAATTTCACGGCATTATTTTCACCACGGTATTTTGCCAATTGGTAAGCATCGAATTTATCGAATGCCTTGGCGAATCCTTTCTTCATTGAATTCGGCAATGTCTCGCCTCCCTTAGCGAAGTAGTACGCCACGATTTCCAACATATCGTCCGGACGAGAAACAATTTGAGCATAAAATTCTTTTGCCCAAACCTTACCTGATGCATATGCGACCAGTTCTGCCGATAATACATGTGTAATAGAACGCATATTGAATTTCGTACGTGCATAAATTGCCGCCTTAGCTGCAAATACCGGATCTACCTGAGAAATTAATTTAATTAATTCACCAAATGTATTTTTGCTACTACGGTAAAATTGATCCTGTGCAAATGACGTCAGCATAATAGAAGCCAATTGCATTTTAGGTGTTTGGATAAACGCTTCTCCTCCTGCACGGTTCAGTGTACGCTTATCTGACTTCTTCTTGAAATTAAACAATGACATGATCTGGTATTTAATTAATGAAAAATGAAAAATGAAAAAATGAATAGTGAAATAAATGAATAGTTATTTTATATTTAAAAATTACTCACTTCAAATTATTTCAAAATGGATTCTCCAATAGTCAATAAGTCCTATAAGTTTGCACTTAATATCATTCATACTTATCAAAAAATTTCTTCTGAGAAAAAGGAATTTATTTTATCAAAACAACTTTTAAAAAGCGGAACTTCAATAGGAGCAAACATTGAAGAATCTCAAGGAGCTCAATCAAAAAAAGATTTCATCGCAAAGCTTCATATATCTTACAAAGAAGCGAGAGAAACCCGTTACTGGTTAAGGTTGCTAAAGGATTCTAAATATTTGAATCCAGAACTAGCTGATTTATTAATAAGGGATTGCGAAGAATTAATTAGACTCCTTGTTTCTATTTTAAAATCTTCCAAAAGCAACCCTTAACTATTAACTTTTTTCATTATTAACTCTTTAACTTTTTTTAAAATTAAAGGCAAAATTGCAAATGTGTATTTGTCGAGCCGCTCTTAATTAAAAATGAATTTAATCAGTGAGCACGTTTATTAAAAATCTACTTGAGACTTTTAGGAACTCCCGGTTTTCGGTCGCCCGAATTCCAGTACCTTAGGACCGTTATAGTTACGTGAATCGAAGAACCACATTTACTCGGCACTTTAATTTAATAATAATTAATCTGGTTTTATATTCTTATAAAAAATATAGGGTAAAATAAAGAAAGTATTGATAATCTGAATTTACTGTTCAGTGATTGTATTTACAATAACCAAACAACTCCTTCCTCATCATTATTCCTAATTAAATAACAGCTATTAATTGAAAATAATTCCTTTTTTATCAATTATTTTTTAACTAAAAAAAATATTTATCACGAAGATATACCGGAAATATCGAATGTTTTTTCTGTTTGTTCGATTAAAGGCGTATCATACGACCCTGCACATCGTATCAGTCGATTATATCCTCCTTACTTTGTGTAAAACGGAAGGTCTCACTATTTTCGTGTTGGGTAAATTCTAGAAAATAAATATTATAATACACTTGACGGATCAATACTTTTTTTCAATATCTGATAGTGTTTTATAATATACTAAAAAATGCGTTAATGCTTAAAAAAAATTATTGGAATGATATTTTTGGCATCTATAATAAATGAGGGTGTACTCCAATTGCTTTTATTAGGCATTGTAGTTATTATACTCGGAACCATTTTACGATATTTTAAGCAACCCTACATTATTGCTTATATCATTGCAGGAATGTTAATGGGGAAACATGGTTTTAAAATATTGACTGACGAGAGCACCATTGCATCGATAGGCGAAATCGGTTTGATATTGTTGCTTTTTTTTATCGGCATGGAAATAAGTCTTCCTAAATTCGTCAAAGAATGGAAAACACCAACAATCGGCACCCTTTTTCAGATAACCGGGAGTATTATAACAACAGCAGTTGTCGGGCATATATTTAATTGGAGTGTTTCTCGGATTATTGTTCTGGGTTTCATTTTAAGCCTGAGCAGTTCTGCCATCGTGATCAAATTATTAGAAGACCAGAAAAAAAACAATACTAAAATAGGGCAAGATGTAATCAGCATTTTGTTAGTCCAGGACATTTTGATTGTCCCCATGCTCATTGCTTCCAATTATTTGGGAGGTGTGCCTATACGAATGTCTGAAGTTATTTTGCAAATAATAGGGGGCATCCTCATTGTTTTAGGTATTGTAGCTGTCATTAAAAAAGAAGGCTTTGAGCTTCCTTTTTCTAAAGAAATAGAAAAAGACCATGAGTTACAAGTTATTATTGCGATCATAGTTTGTTTTGGATTTTCAGTCCTTACCTCATTTTTCGGTTTATCTGCTGCACTCGGAGCTTTTGTGGGGGGAATGGTAATCCATGCTACGAAATCCACAGACTGGTTCCATGACAGCTTGCATTCCTTTAGAATTCTTTTCGTGGCCATATTTTTTGTTTCCATAGGCATGATGATAGATGTCCATTTCTTAGCAGAACACTATATGGTCATATCGGGACTCTTATTGTCCGTATATATTTGCAACCACTTCATTAATTCTTTGTCACTTTATCTATTTAACAAAAACTGGAAAGAAAGTTTGTATGGCGGGGCTTTGCTCGCTCAAATAGGAGAGCTTAGTTTTGTATTATGTTCCACTGCTTTCCACACCAAAATAATTACTGCCTACGAATACCAACTCACCATTATCGTTATTTCCCTCACACTACTAATCAGTCCTTTCTGGATTTTGGGAACACAGAAAATAATTAAATATGAATAAAAAAACGAGTGAGAATGATGCCCATATTGGCTAGCGAAATTCCCTACAAACCCGGGCTGGATTTTTTAATATAATTAATGACTTTCCTTACTGTTTTCTTACGGATACTTTTTTCCAGTTCGCGGTTAGTTTTCAATAAAACATATTGGAATTTTAAAGAAAGGCTGTCTTGAGTCAATTGTACCGTTTTCAAATAATAACTGTCGGTTTCAATATGGTCTTTAAATTCTGCCAATTCAGAGGTAAGGCTTCTTTCCAATTCCTCAATCGTATTTATTTTATCCAATTTAATCTCAAAATCAATACTTACTTTTTTTATTTCGTTCTTGGTGTAGTTAATAATGTCCGAATTATATACTTTATTATTGGATAGGAAAATAATATCATCGTCGTCATTGAGCAAAGTAATTTTAGTAAGTGTCATATTCATTACTTTTCCTTTTTGCGTTCCAATAAGCACAGTATCGTCTATACTAATAGAACCTGAAAAGGCTATCAGAATCCCTCCGATTATTTCCGTAATATAATCCTTGGAAATAATGGAGATAGCCGCAGCTACGATACTAAGTGTGGTAAATAGTGTTTTAACATCAATCCCCCAAAAACTAAGCAGTGTAAGAATAGCACCAATGGAAGCAATCAAATAAAACAAATTATCAAGCCCTAATAAGAAATTATCTGTCTTGGGTATTTCAATCTTTTTTTTATTCCGATAAAACCAAGCCAAAAACTGAAACAAGAGTTTTACAAAAAAAAACAAAAACACAAACCGAATAGAATTTTCCAAAACGGTAAACAAGCGACCTCCTATTCTTAATTCTTCAACAGCAAACGGAAACAGATAACTATCAAAAATTACCGTTACAACTATAATGAACACAGAAACAGATATTTTTTTCATCATCATTGAAATTTACCATGAAGTTTTATCAATAGGTAAAGTAAGGTAAAAA
>JAHDHJ010000176.1:0-1984 GCA_020631375.1 Saprospiraceae bacterium
TTGTCCGATTGAAAATATGTTCGGACAGCTCATTAATGTCCAGCCCTTTTCCTTCCATTAATTTGAGAGTTTCAAATATTTTTAATTCTGTTCCATTAAAATGATTCTTGTTGTATTTTAAAAATAAATCAGGAGTTTTCCCTTTCAATAAAATTCTGGATATTTTTCTGCTTTCTACGGAATTACTTGTGTATAAAATAGACAGAATAGGAGTAATTAATTCTTTAGGCAAATCCTTTCCTTTTAATAACAATAACGCTAATTCTTCATTAGAGATTAATAGTTTTTTGATATTCTCTATTGTTTCTGGATTATTCCAGTTGGTTTTTTTGTTTTTATTTAAAGGAAACATTTTAAAGAAAAATCCTTCAGTAATAAATTTACCTTTCCAATTTTGATTTATATTTATTTTTCCGCCACCGAGAATGATATGAGTTATTTCATTTGAAAATATATTAGAAAAACCAATGTTGTTTCCAAGGAGTATATTGTAAATATCAGTTTTATTTTCCTTAGTTCTTCCAAGTATGGTGAATTTTGAATTATTACTAATATCTTGTAAATTAGTTTCACTAATTAATTTATCAATAGCAGAAACACGAAAAGGGCGAAAAGGACAATTCAACAATTCAATCAATTCTTTTCTTTCCAAATTATCAATGTTCTGATAATTTAAAAACCATTTTTTTCTTGTAATGAAATCAATCTTGTTTTTATTACAAGAATGAATAAAAGGAATAGTTTTGGATCTTAGTTGAATGCCCAAAATATCATTCAGTCCTTTTATTTTTTTAACCTTTTCCAAACCTAAAATTCCCAAAGGAAAATTATTGAATTTATTTTTATTTAAAATAAGACTGTTTAATTGTTTTAATTCATAAAAAGTATTGGGTAGATTTATTAATGGATTATTTGAAATATTTAATTCCTTTAAGCGAATTAATTTATTGAAATTAATAGGTAAGTGTTCAATCCTGTTTTTTGAAATATTCAAATAGAATAAAGGAATATTTACAAAATTCTCAGGAAGTGCTTTTAGATTGTTTCCATTTAAAAATAATTTCGACAGAAAATGGCAATCACCAATTTTATTAGGCAAGGTTGATAATTTATTATTGGAAATATCTAGTTTTTCAAGGTGGCGTAAATTACCGATGGTTTCGGGAATAGACTCTAGGCGATTATTAGAAATATCGAATTCCCTTAAATTTGAAAATGCACTTATTTTTTCATTAATTGATTTTATTTTATTCTGGGAAATAAATATTTTCCTTAATTGTGTTAAATCAAAAAAAGAATCGGGTAGTTTATTAATGCTGTTGTTATTAAAATTAATTTCCTCCAAATTCCGAAGTAGATTAATTCTGTCGGGAATATTTTCAATTCCACAATTTTCCAATGCCAAGGATTTTAAATGTTCTGTACCTAAAATCCAATTCGGAAAACCTTTGAAAACACTTTCTGAAATAACAAGTACTTCAAGTGATAATCTTTCTATTCCAATCGGAAATTCTTTGATTCGAGTAGCAGTCAAATCCAGAATTTTGAGTCGTTCCAAAAAAAGGATTCCTTTGGGTAAAATTGGGATATGAATTCCCTTAAGGGAAAGCATTTCCAGATTATTCAAAGCCCAAATTCCGTTCGGAATATTTACATGCACCCTTGCATCTAAAAATAAGGCTTTGCAATCATCTCCCATTTCCAAAGCTTGCTCCAAGGAATATGCCCTAGAGGAAGACGGAATTCCACTCATGATTTTTGAGGAAACATTGGATCGGAATTCTATATTGGATTTGTGATTCATGAGGTGTAAAAATAAGCTTAATATTTTGTGGAAATATCCATATCCATGTAATTATGGCAGACATTAGACGAATAAGCTATTTTTCATCGCCCAGTCTCCCAATATTATGTAAATTTATCTTTCAAATACATTCTTATGATTACAATACTCAAACCATACCGTTCCCTGATTATAGGAAGT
>JAHDHJ010000176.1:1994-9377 GCA_020631375.1 Saprospiraceae bacterium
CGTTTTATTCATTCTTGCCATGGCAATTATGCCATTGAATAATAAAACAGAAGCCAAAGCAACACATTTCCATACAGAGTATGAACTAGAATTCTATAAAACACATGATATTAATGCTTTCATGCCACCTGACGATAGTTCCAGTTACTTCAAAACATCGAATTGGTGTAAGGGTTGCCACGGGTTGGATCCTTTAGGTTTCGGAATGCACGATTCTGAGGGAACCGACATCAATACTTATGACGATTGGAGAGCTACTATGATGGCAAATTCTGCTAAGGACCCTTTTTGGAGAGCTAAAGTCAGTCATGAAGTCTTGGTCAATCCCGCCCATGCGGATGATATAGAGAATACCTGCACCTCTTGCCATGCGCCTCTTGGACACTACAATGCTTTTTATAATGGGGAGCCACATTATACTATGAACGATTTACTAGCAGATACCATAGGCTTAGATGGTGTTTCTTGTGTGGCTTGCCACCAAATGTCACCGGTAGGAATAGGTTCACTTCATACGGGGAATATCAATTTTGATACAACGGACGTAATTTATGGCCCTTACGAAGATGTATTCCAAGGTCCGATGGGGCTTTATGTAGGAGCGGAACCGATTTTTGGAGAACATATTAATGATGCGGGACTTTGTGCCTCATGCCACACACTGATTGTAGAAACTTTGGATTTGGACGGAAACCCTACGGGCGGCACTCTTGTGGAACAAGCAACTTATCAGGAATGGTTGAATTCCCGCTACCCTTTTGATGATGTCAGTTGCCAAGCTTGTCATATGCCGAGGGTAGAGGATTCTATCGTGATTGCGACAGGTTATGCGAACCTGGAAAGAAGATATCCTTTTGGTTTGCATGAATTGGCTGGTGCCAATACTTTTATGTTAAATCTGATGAAAGAACATAGAATGGAATTGGGAATTGATGCGGAAGCTGTTCATTTCGATTCTGTTTTGGCTGCGACCAATAGATTGCTTCAGAAGAAAACCTTGGATTCGGAATTAGAATTGGAATATATAGAAAATGATACGGCGGCTTTTAGCCTAACATTGAAAAATAAAGCGGGGCATAAGTTCCCGTCCGGCTATCCGAGTAGAATTGCTTATGTGGAATTTTTGGTAAAGGATGATGCGGGAAATACGATTTTCCATTCTGGAAAAATGGATGCTAATTCGCAATTGGAAAATGTGGATGATAATTTTGAGCCACATTATAATATGATTAATGATGAAAGCCAAGTACAAATTTATGAAGTCGTAAATGGGGATGTGGATGGAAATTTTTCAACAGTTCTTAGCCGTGGAGCGATGACCTTAAAAGATAATCGGCTTCCGCCCCAAGGATTCAAAAAAGAACATGCTACTTATGATACTGTAGCGATAGTTGGAGCAGCTTTTTCAGATCCGAATTTCAATATAGAAGTACCCGGAACCAAAACGGAATATGGCGGAGGAAGCGGAAGTGATATTATTTATTATCATATTCCCTTAAATGGATTCATAGGAAATTTGGATATTACGGCTAGTGTATATTATCAATCCTTACCGCCAAGATGGATGGAAGAAATGTTCGCTGAATCGACTCCGGAAATTAATGGATTCAAAAGCATGTACCAAATGGCAGACCCATCTGTTGTTTTGATTTCCCAAGATGTTTTAAATGGCGTAATTGTTGAACCCAGTGCTTTGGAAGACGTTGATTTAATTTCCGATTTGAAGATTTATCCCAATCCTAGTTTGGATGGAAAAGTATTTTTAAATTTGCCATCAGAGAAAATAAAATCAATTCGAGTAGTTTCAAGTGATGGAAAATTAATCAATCATTTTTCGGTAGGTAGCAATGATTATGAATTATTATTGCCGGAGGAAAAGGGTATTTATTATTTGGAAATAAATACCAATAAAACAAAAACCACAAAAAAAATATACAGGGAATAAATGAGTGTATTAAAAGATTTAATGAATTTTAAGGATTGGGCAAAGGGGGTTATTCCAAAGGGGAAATTCGATCCTAAATTAATTCCGGAAAAACCCGATTATTCCGATTTGAAATATTGGGCGGCACATTCTGATAAAAAAAGTAAGGCCTCGTTCAAGCCTAATGGCGTCGTAGATAATTTAGCAATAGATGCTGATGTTTTTTATATTCATCCAACAAGTTATTTCGGACAAGATAATTGGAATTATGATTTCAAGCATCCACAGGCAACAGAATTAATTGAAGAAGTATTGATGCCATTACAGGCAAGTGTTTTTAATAGTTGCTGTAGGATATTCGCACCTAAATATAGGCAAGCTACTTTTTATACTTTTTTATGGAATACGGAGAGCGGGAGAAATGCAATGAATGTTGCCTATGCCGATGTCGTAGCTGCATTCGAACATTATATGGAGTATGAAAATAAGGGACGACCTTTTTTTATTGCTTCGCATAGCCAAGGGACTTGTCATGCGGCAAGGTTATTGGAGGAGCTTATTGATAAATCAGAATATGCGGAGAGAATGGTTGCCGCCTATATTGTAGGGTTTAGGATTCCGGAAGAAAAATTCACTTCCGGACAATTTAATAAATTAAAATTATCGGAATCTCCTAGGGATTTTAATTCTGTAATTGCTTGGGATACTTATTTGGAAACAGGGAAGCCGGCTAATTTATTAGACCGTGCGGAAATTTGGTATCCGAATAAAAATAAATGGCAAAAAAGAGCTTTTAAAAAACCGATAGGTATCAACCCTATTTCTTGGAAAAAGAATGATGAAAAAATAAATGCCTCGGAACATTCCGGAGCAGTACACCTCAGCCAAAAATTTCCTAAAAAAGTAAAATTGGAAGCATTCGGTTCTGATGAATTAATGGGCTTGGAAACAATTGGGATTTCCGCACCTTTGGAAAATGAAATTTCCGCACAATTAAAAAACGATGGATTTCTTTATATTTCCAAACCCAAGAATGCCCTTTTTAAAAGAATGGTTTTGCCCGGTGGAAATATGCACAATTATGATTACGATCTTTTTTATATGGATATGAGAAAAAACATTCAGGAAAGATTGGGGAAATATTTAGAGATTAAAGGATAAGATGAATTTAAATAAATTAAAAAAATGTATTGCCAGATATAAGTCATTTTTACAATCGGAAAAAAATGATCGCTTTTTATATGTTTGGGAGTCGCTGAATTATTTTCAAGATAATTGGAAAACGGAAGCGAGTGATTTGGCGGAAATGTATGACCGTTCCCTAAATAATACAACAAGTAGGAGGCAATGGAAAAAGGAAGATTTTTTTCCAAAAGAAATGATGTTGAAATTTATAAAAACGGAACCGGAATATGTTCGTTTGGCTTTTAGGGATTTATTTAATGAAGATAAAAGTCTGAGCGGAAGAGTGGATCGTTTCGGTTATTATTGCGAAGAATTATTGAAAATTTATTTGGAAAAAAATCCGAAAGGAAAAGAAAACGACCATTACCATACTCCTGAATTTATTATGCTTTATGTAGCATATCGTTTTCCGGAAAAATATACTTTATACGATTCCAAATCATTTAATTATTTTCTGGAAGATGTGGAAGCTAAAAATGTTTTGGCAGGTCATGATTTGGGCAGATATGCGAAATTGACAAAAACAGTAAATACATTTTTGCAAAAAGATGAAGAAATTATTTCCTTAATTAAAAATAGGTTGGAGGATAAACATTATCAGGGAATTAATTTTTTATCTGTTTATGAAATGATGCTTTTGAATAAATATTAATTTAGGGTAATTGTTTTGTTTGTTCTTTTTTAGCTTTTATACCAGGCGGTATCCGCTTTACAGACCACCACAAGTAACAATTATCTGATGTTGTTCAGTAGCTACGAATTTCTGACAATCCGAAAACCACTTAATTTTCAGTATAAAGGAGGAAGTATTAAGAGATTTTAAAAA
The DNA here is from genome assembly GCA_020631375.1 of Saprospiraceae bacterium. GTDB lineage: Bacteria > Bacteroidota > Bacteroidia > Chitinophagales > Saprospiraceae > JAHDCE01. The sequence goes on from JAHDHJ010000176.1 coordinate 5,930, forward strand.
TCCGTTTTTAAGTAATTTCAAAACCCAACGATTTCAAATCTTTCCAAAAATCGGGATAAGATTTTTTTACAACACTAGGTTCTTCTATTTTTATTTTATCTAATAATGACAATGGTGCAAATGCCATAGCCATCCTATGGTCTTCATAAGTTGAAAATGTAGGAGAATCTATTTTAGCAATGCCTGTGATTTTTAAGCCCTCTTTATTTTTTATTTTTTTAGGAATAACTTCCACATTTATTTTTTTTAGTTCGATCCTTAAGGCTTCTATTCTATCGGTTTCTTTTATTCGTAATGTTTTCAATCCTGTGAATTCTGCTTCGATTCCCAATGCTCCGCAAATGACTGCAACAGTTTGTGCAATATCCGGGCATTCCGTGAAGTCATAATTAAATGAATGAGGAATTAATTTTTTTTCTTTTTTAATTACAATGGAATTATTATTGTATTCCGTTTTAATATTAAATGATTTTGAAATTTCTGTTATAACGGAATCACCTTGCAAACTATTTTCAAATAAACCGTTTATTTTAATTTCTGCTTTATCTGCTATTGCTGCGAAAGCATAATAATAAGATGCCGCCGACCAATCCGCTTCAACTATAAAATCCCTTGCTATATATTTTTCTGAAAAAACTGTAATAGAATTTCCTTTCTCCTCGTATTTTATTCCGAAATATTCCATCATCCGCAAGGTCATTTTAATGTAAGGGAGCGAAACGGGTTCTCCTTTAAAGTGAACCGTCAAACCATTTTTTAATATTGGTGCAATTAATAATAGGGCTGAAATGTATTGGCTGGAAATACCGGCTTCCATTTCTATTTCATTTTTATTTCCGATGTTTTTTGGAGAATTAATTTTTAAAGGAGGGAAACCCTCATTTTCCAAATATTCTATATCTGCCCCTAATTCCAATAATGCATCTACCAATACTTTTATGGGACGTTGTTTCATTCTTTCCGAACCCGTTAATATTTGTGTGCCTTTTTTCATGGAAAGGAAAGCTGTCATGAATCGGAAAGTCGTTCCTGCCGGACCGGCATCCAGTCTCGTTTTTTTACTTGCCAACAATTCTATTAAAGTCCGAGTGTCTTTTGCGGAAGAAAGATTCTCTATTTTAAAATCATTTTCGCATAGTGCTTGGATAATCAAAGCCCTATTGGCAATGCTTTTGGAGCCGGGTAGGGTGATTGTTCCGTTTATTTTCTTATCTGATTTTTTGATAGTAATTAATTCCATTCAATTTGTTTTATAGTGAAAATGGATATTTAAATTTTAGTACGGAATCAAATTTAAAATAATACCCGAAAATATAAAAAAGCGTCAACCATGTACTACACAGTTGACGCTTTAAGTCAAATTGGCTGAAATTTATTTCCTTTTTATAAAGCGGGAAGTAAAGGTTTCATTATCATTAATGACCCGTACAAAATAATTTCCTGCTGCCAAATTGGAAATGTCAATATTTAGTTCTTTGCTGCCGGTAGGCATTCTAAGAATTTTTGTCAATTGACCTGCACTATTTACAATTTCTATTTTGCTATCATGATTAAAGGCAAGTGAAGAAACAAGAGTGACAAAGTCTTTTCCTATTGTTGGTCTTATGATAATGTGATTATCCCGACCACTGAATAAAACAGTTTCTATTTTGCTATATTCGAATGCTCCACCAAAATCTACGATTCTTAATCTATAATAATTCAGAGCGTTTTCCGGATTATTATGAATGAAATCATAGTGTATTGATTCAGTCGAATTTCCTGCACCATCAACAATGCCGATTTCCTTGAAATTCACTCCATCCAAACTATGCTCGATTGCAAAGTAATCATTGTTTTCTTCGATTGCCGTCTCCCAAGTCAATAATGCATTCTTTCCTGATTCCGTAGCCTTGAAACTTATTAATTCTACGGGTAATGCACAAAGGAAAGTTCCTGAGGTCGGAGTGGACATACATCCATCTGTTCCGGTAACGGTAACACTTGTGAATCCTGTGGCTCCGGGCACATTTACCCCATCGATGGTAATTACTCCTGCTACATCTGTAACGCCAGCTTCAGTATAAGTCAGTCCTGTAGCGCTAGCGGTATTATATATAATGTCAACGGTATAAGGTGCTGCTCCTGCTGTTGTCACATCTATTTCGGCATCAAGTGTCCCACAATCTGCTCCCACTGCTCCTAAAGTAGCAGCGGAGGGGGCTTCTGCCACATCTTGAGTAGTCGCTAGAGCCGTACCCGGACACCCATCTACAGAAACGGATGCTAAAGCATAAGTACCCGGACTGGCTATTCCGGATATGGTATAAGATGTTCCTGCAACAACAGCAGTTATCGCTGGTCCTCCATCTATGGTGTATTCGAATTCGAATGGTCCTGTGCTTCCTGCAAATGATAATGTAACAGAGCCATCGGGTGCTGCACAACTTGTTATGTCTGTGGAAGCCGTAGCTTCGGCAGTAGCCGCTGCGGGTACGATATTAATAACTGCAGCATCTGTATCTATGGTTCCTGTGCAGCCTTCTAAGGTATTGCAATCGCCATCAGTATCCGCACCTACAGAAACTAAAACGACTTCTTGTTCTCCTGTTGTCGGAGCAGGTATGTTAATTGTATAAGATGAACTGGCAGATGATACAAGAACAGTTGTAGGTGTACCATTAATACTATATGTAAGACAGTAATTGCCCGTTGCCAAACCTGAAAGATTTACGATGATATCCTCTCCTGCATCTGGTCCTGGGTTGGCTTCGCATCTCAATACGGAACTCGGTACGAGTTCTGCATCTGGGCAGTTCATGGTATAATCCGATGAAATCCCTACATCCGATCCGAGCGGACAAGTAGAAGGGACGCCTACAATCAAGGAGTTGACGAAAATATCCCCCGAACAGAATGATTCATCAAAAGTGTAGGATAGGCATGGGGTAGGAGCAGTGGAAATACCTACGTTTGAACTTCCGAGTGTAGGGGTCATGGCTCCGGATGCACCTGAAGCAATCCAGCCACCTGTAGCATCCGTGCTCCTTACAGCAGAGGCATTGGCGACATTTGTATCAATTTTGTCCCAATTCATGCTTCCTTGGCTTGTGTCAAAAGGGTTGGAGGGATTGATTGATTCAATAGTGAAAGCTGCGTTTGTGCATCCTGCTGGGTTTGTCGGCGTTACATTTTGACCACTTGGGGCATTGCCGTCTCCATTCACATCCTCTTCAAAAATCAAGCCGTCAATAGTGTTTCCAGAGGGATCCAGTAGAACTACAAATTCTCCGGTGTTTGTGAAATTCAGTAAGTTTGTATTCGTTGTAGTGGCACAACCACAAGTAAATGGATTCAAATCCACAACTGAATTATCTATCATAGTAGCATCATTACAAGCTCCAGAACCAATGACGAAAAAGCCGTCGGCAGGAATGACTGTTCCATCAGGAATAACTATAGTCCAGTC
>JAHDHJ010000003.1 GCA_020631375.1 Saprospiraceae bacterium
ATACAGAGGTCATGTCCAATAGGATATGGCCTCTTTTTTTGTCCAGATGGTTATAATGGAAAAGAAAGCCTTATACATATTATCTAAATATTACAATATTGTTCAGCCTAAAATAAAAAAACTGGATGGTTATGAGAGTATTAATTATTGTGTAAAAACTAAAGATGGTATAAAATATATATTAAAGTTACATTTAGGTCATGATGAGGATAAATCGGAGATAGAGGGAGAAAATCAAATGTTACATTTATTGAATGATAAATTGGATTATGATTTTTCTTGTCCAATTGAATCTAATATACGAGAAACAGTCATAGAATTTGAAAGTCGGGCATTTGCTCGGCTTTTGTCGTTTGTAGAGGGAGAATTTCTAGGAGAAATCGATCATACGAATAAAGTATTGATATCTCTGGGAAGATTGTTAGCCAAAATAGATAGGGTATTATTAAATGAAAATAATTTTTCAATAAAGGGGAGGAGATTAAAATGGGATAATCAATATGCTTTGGATAGCGAACCTTATTTAAATTATATTAAAAATCCATCAAAGAGGAAATTGCTTGAATATTATTTTTTGCAGTTTAAGGAGAAAGTAATTCCAAAGATGCCTTATTTGAGAAAAAGTATTATCCATAATGATGCTAATGATTGGAATGTTCTTATCCAAGAAGGGGAAGTGAGTGGGATTATTGATTTGGGAGATATGTGTTATACTCATTTAATAAATGAATTAGCAGTAGCATTGCCATATGTATTAATCGGAAAAGAGGAACCTTTAGAAAAAGCTTGTTTGCTTATTAAATCTTATCATGAGATTTTGCCATTGGAAGCAAAAGAATTAGGAGTATTATATTATTTGATAGCAATTAGATTGTGTATCAGTGTTTGTAATTCGGCATATCATTCTAAACAAAATCCTGAAAACGAGGAATATATTACAATTAGTGAAAAAGGAGCTTGGGCTTTATTGGAAAAATGGATAGGAATTAATCCTAAAAATGCTGAGAAAAAATTCAAACTTGCTTGCGGAATAAATATCGAGAAAGAGAATAATGTCCAAGATGATTTAAGAAAAAGACATTTATTTATGAGTAAATCAATGTCTGTAAGTTATAATGTTCCAATTAAATTAGAAAGTGCTGCATTTCAATATATGTATCCGTCTTCTGGAAATACGATTTTGGATGCATATAATAATATTCCAATAGTCGGACATTGTCACCCGAAAGTTGTGGCTGCCGGTCAAAGACAAATGGCAAAGTTGAATACGAACACAAGGTATATTTATGATATATTGAATGAATATTCAGAAAAATTATTAAATACTTTTCCTAAAAAGCTGAATAAGGTATTCTTTGTTAATTCGGGGTCTGCTGCAAGTGATTTGGCAATTAGATTAGCTAATGTACATACGGGCAAAAATAAAATTGGGGTATTGGAACATGGGTACCATGGGAATACAATGATAGGGATAGATATAAGTTCCTATAAATTTGATGGCAAAGGCGGAGAGGGGAGAAAAGGAAATATTTTGAAATTAGCAATGCCGGATGTTTATAGAGGGAAATTTAATGGGGAGGAAAGAAATTCGGGGAAATCATATGCCAAGGAAGCTATTGATTTATTAAAAAAATCAGAAGAAAAAATCTCTGCAATTATCGCAGAACCCATTATGGGATGTGGGGGACAAGTGGTATTGCCGAAAGGATATTTAAAAGAAGTTTTTAGGTATGTAGAAAATGAAAATGGTGTTTGTATTGTGGATGAAGTCCAAATAGGATTTGGTCGGGTAGGGACGCATTTTTGGGGCTTTGAACAACATGGTATTGTTCCGGATATAGTAATATTGGGAAAACCGATGGGAAATGGACATCCTATAGGAGCAGTTGTCTGTACTGATGAAATTGCAGAATCCTTTGAAAACGGAATGGAATTTTTTAGTTCTTTCGGAGGGAATCCGGTAAGCTGTACGATTGGTTTATCTGTTTTGGAAGTGTTGGAAGAAGAGGGTTTGCAACAAAATTCTCTGGAAGTGGGAAATTATATTATGGATGAATTAAGAGGTCTTCAAAATAAATATCCGATAATAGGAGATGTCCGTGGTTCTGGTTTGTTTTGGGGAATGGAAATGGTAGAAGATCCAAGAAATAAAATGCCTGCTACAAAAAAAGCAAATGATTTAAAAAATTATTTGCGGATGAATAATATTTTGGTAGGCACGGATGGTCCTTTTGATAATGTAATAAAAAGTAAACCACCGCTTTGTTTTAATATGGAAAATGCGGATCAGTTATTGGAAAGCACTCATGATTGGTTGAAAATAAATCGGGCTGGAAAAGGTTGATAATGTTTGTGAAACCCAAGGGCTGACCGATTATTAAAGAACAAACCCTTGGCGGATTGTAAATATAAAATTCCAACATAACCTAAATCAAAGGCACATCAATAAAAATTCGCACATTACCATTTTCATCCTTGGAATTTTCCCTAAATTGTTGATATAATTCAGGTCGATCATAAATGGCAAAATAATTATAAGGGTCACTGATTAGACCCGATTTTATTTTAGAATAAGGATCTCCCGGGTAAGAATTATATAGAGCCATTTTGGTTCCATGTTCTTTTCTGTATTTATAGGCAATACCTTTATAAAGTGTTTTCACCGCACTAGGTTCTCCCACAATTAGCCAGCTGTATAACATTCTATTAGTCAGTTCAAGGCTAGCAATAAACTTGAGAAGAGCACCCTTTGGATTATCCAGCACGAAATCAAAAAAATCACCAAGGTTCAAGGTGACTGAAGCAGCAAGCATTTTTCCATCCTTATCAGCAATCATATAAGAACCGCTTGTTTTGGCATAAGCCATAACTCGTTTATAATAATAATGAAAATCATCAAATGTAGGATATTGATTGAATAAATGATTCCCTTGCATCAGGATCATTTTCTCATATAGCTCCCGAAGCCTTTTATCATCATTTGTGATATCCACCAATTTTTTGGAACATCTTTTACTTCCAAACAAACGGGTGATTTTTGCATTGGAACTGGTGCTATGTATTTCCCAATCCTTATCAAAATGCTTGGCAAGTTTTATTAGTGCGGTATTTATTTTTTCATTTTCCTTACCCATTGCACAATAGGCGAAATGTGTATCATTCCTGTCCCCTATATCCAGTAGTACGGCAAAAATAGTAGAAAATATCCCCGAACGGCGATAGACTTTTTTGCCATTCTGTACTTCCTCACTCACACGAAGCACATTATAATAATATGCATCATGTCTTTCTTCGCTGCCCGCCTTTGGAGCGAACTGGAAATTATTCGCATGGATATATCCGATTAATTTGTATTTTTTCTTCCCTTGCTTGTTCGCTTCGTTCATGGAAGTGTCCAAGGCAATTACCACAGTTGCCTTATCATTTATGGCTTCCAATGAAGCGGGTACATCGTGGAAATATACTTGAAAATTTAATTTCCCGTCCTTGCCTTTTTCATTCTGGTGCTTTTCTGGTACAGAAATGACATCCCTACATTGTTTGTAGAACTGTTCCATATCTGTCTCCAGATCGAACAATTCAAAAAGTTTATCTACATGGTGTATATACTTTATAGGAAATGCAAAGAATTCCATATCACCTTCAAAAACATCTAGTTGGTCCACTTCGATGGTTTTATAGTGCAATGTCCCCAAAGCATCTATATTGATGGATAATTCTGCATGGTGTTTATTTTCCTCAAAAAAATAACGGTAGTGACGTTTTTTCATCTGTTTTATTTTAAACAGTCATTCCTAATGGGGTATAGTAAAGGATAAATGTGCGAAATAATTGATTAATAACCCAAATTGCGCATAAAAGAGTAAACAAAAATAGTTCTTCTTTCATTTAAGAAAGAAGAACTATGGTTAAAGTAATACAATAGTAAAGGGAGTAGGACTTATTCTCCGTACTTCTCGTTGATGTATTTAGCTTTAAGGATTTCACCTCTTCTTTCTACAGAAGGCTTAGTGAAATATTGTCTCTTACGCAAAACTCGCATCAATTTAATTTTTCTGTGCTTGTTCTTGTAACGCTTTAATGCTCTGTCGATGTTCTCGTTGTCCTTAATCTCGATGATTAACATATATCAATTAATTTAAGATTCTAATCAAATTATGGTTTGGTAATGCAGAATCCATTACCAAAAATGGAATATTCTAATGATATTCCAAATAAAGTGGTGCAAAACTACGTATTTTCTTCTGAATGAGCAAGAGCGAACCAAAGAAAAATTAGAAGATTGTAAAGATTTATTTTCTCCCATTCTCTATTTGGCAAAACCTGTTTTTAAAGTATCTTTGGGACATTGGGATAATCAAACTGAAATTTGCATTTTAAGCAAGTGAATTAATCAAGTCAAAAACGAAGAATAAATGGCAGATAACAAAGTCATATTTGCAATGGAGGGTGTAAGCAAAACTTTTCCTCCGAGCAAGCAAGTGCTAAAGAATATTTGGCTTTCATTTTATTATGGAGCCAAAATCGGAGTATTGGGTCTTAACGGGTCGGGTAAATCTTCCTTATTGAAAATCATTGCCGGACTGGATGAGAACTACCAAGGGAAAATCACCTTTGACAAGGAGTATAAAATCGGTTATCTGGCACAGGAACCCGTATTGGACGAAAATAAGACCGTAAAGGAAATCGTACAAGAAGGCGTCCAACACATCGTGGATGTAGCTAATGCCTACGAAGCCGTCTGTGCCAAAATGGGCGAACCGGTGAGCGATGATGAAATGAATAAGCTGATAGAAGAACAAGGAGAACTTCTTGATCAGATGGACCATTTGAATGCTTGGGATTTGGATCACACTTTGGATATGGCAATGGATGCACTTAGGTGTCCACCCAATGATGCGAGTGTGAAAGTGCTTTCAGGAGGTGAGCGAAGAAGGGTCGCATTGTGTAGGTTGTTGTTGAGTAAACCGGATATTTTACTTTTGGATGAACCTACCAACCACTTGGATGCGGAAAGTGTGCATTGGTTGGAACAGTTTCTGAAATCGTTTCCGGGGACAGTTATTGCAGTGACACACGATAGGTACTTTTTGGATAATGTGGCAGGTTGGATCTTGGAATTGGATAGGGGAGAAGGGATTCCCTGGGAGGGGAATTATAGCTCTTGGTTGGATCAGAAATCTAATCGTTTGGCAAATGAGGAAAAACAAGAATCTAAGCGGCAAAAAATACTAAAACGGGAACTGGAATGGTCGAGAATGGGGCAGAAAGGCAGACAGGCGAAAGGTAAGGCGAGATTGAACGCTTATACAGAATTGAGTGGGCAGGAAATAAAGGAACGGGAAGCGAATTTGGAATTGTTTATTCCTCCCGGACCTCGGTTGGGTGATTCTGTAATCGAATTAAAAAACTTGACGAAGTCATACGATAATCGGGTATTGATAGATAATCTGGATTTGGAAATCCCTAAGAATGCCGTGGTTGGAATTATTGGAGCGAATGGTATGGGTAAATCTACCTTATTCAGAATGCTTATGGGAGAAGAACAACCGGATAGCGGAACAGTCAGTATAGGTAGCACTGTGAAATTGGCTTATGTGGATCAAAGCCATAAGGATTTGATTCCTGAGAAAACAATTTATGAAGTCATTAGCCAAGGTTCCGATTTTATTACTGTTGGGAATAGGGAAGTCAATGCAAGGGCATATCTGAGTAAATTTAATTTTGCAGGTGGAGATCAGCAAAAAAAGGTGGGCGTGCTTTCCGGAGGGGAAAGGAACCGTTTGCATTTGGCGATTACGTTAAAGGAAGGCGGAAATGTAATCCTACTGGATGAGCCTACGAATGATATTGATGTGAATACGCTTAGGGCATTGGAGGAAGCGATAGAGAATTTCTCAGGTTGTGTTTTATTGATTTCTCACGATAGGTGGTTCATAGATAGATTGGCGACTCATATTCTTTCTTATGAAGATGAAGGAAAAGTCGTTTTTTATGAGGGGAATTTCAGTTCTTATGAAGCCGCTAAAAAAGAACGATTGGGAGACATCACTCCGAAACGCCCTAGGTTTAAGAATCTTTTATAAAAAAAACTTCTTATTTATTGTCATTGCGATTTATAGCAATGGCAATAAATAAGAAGTTTAAATAACAAATAACATTCACCTTACTCTATCTTTTTGCATTTAGAGTGCCACCTTTATCTATTTCCTTACTCAGCCTGACGAGTTCTAAAAATTCTTTTCTATAAGCATTTTTATCATTCCCCATTCCTTCTTTGGCCAATTGACTGACTAATTTAATGGAGCTGTTTCCCTTGAATTCAGAATCCTTTAGCATCATGCCCCAGGAACTTACTGCACAAAGGAATTTAAAATCATCGGACATTTTTTCTTGTTCGATTTTTTCTTTTCCAATACTTTGTTCAATTAATTGGCTCTTTTTTCCCTTTGGTTTTTTATACCTCAATCTTATGGTAGCGAAATCGCTTTCGTTTAATAATTTAGTTTTCGGAGTTTTGAAATCCTTTCTTTTTACTTTTGGAGAAATTTTATCATTAGTCCCAAAAGGAATAATTTCATATAAAGCAGTAACCGTATGCCCTGCACCTAATTCTCCTGCATCTTTGGTGTCGTCTTCAAAATCTTCATTATTTAATAACCTATTTTCATAGCCAATCAACCTATAGGATTCTATAAGATCCTTATTGAATTGGATTTGTATTTTTACATCTTTCGCAATCGTAAACATGGTGCTTGCAACTTCATCCACCAACATTTTTTTGGCTTCTTTTATATCATCAATATAACCATAATTTCCGTTTCCTTTATCTGCTAAAGTCTCCAAACGATTATCTTTATAATTCCCCATTCCAAAACCTAAAACCGTTAGGAAAATATCATCTTTTCTTTTTTCTGCTATCAATTCCTCCAAGCCGCCAACACTATTTACACCGACATTAAAATCACCATCCGTACAAAGGATTACTCTATTATTTCCATTGGGAATAAAATTTTCCTTTGCTTGTTTATATGCCAATGCAATTCCTGCTCCGCCAGCTGTAGAACCTCCCGCTCGCAAATTATGAAGTGCTTCTTTTATTTTTTGTTTGTCCAACCCCGAAGTAGGAGGCAAAACCAATCCTGCCGCACCTGCATAAACAACAATGCTGATTCGGTCTTCATCCCGCATTCCGTTAATCATCATATTTAGTGATTCTTTTACCAAAGGCAATTTATTCCAATCAGCCATAGAACCCGAAACATCCAAAAGGAAAACAAGATTGTTTAATGGTGCTTGTTCCAATTCCATTTTATATCCTTGCAAACCGATTCTCAATAATTGGTGTTTTTTATTCCAAGGGCAATCCGCTAATTCCGTCGTAATGCTAAAAGGATGTTCCCCATTGGGAATAGGATAATCATAATTAAAATAATTAATCATTTCTTCTATTCTGACAGCATCTTTATTGGGCAATGTTTCCATTTTCTGAATATGCCTGCGAATATTAGAATAAGAAGCATTATCCACATCTATGGAAAAAGTAGAAACCGCTTCTGCTTTCGGGGAAATGTATTGATTCGATGGAGTATGTGCATATTCTTCGTGCGAGGGAATTTCTTGATAATGGTTTTTATTTTTTCTTCCTCTATTTTTCCTTATACTTCTTAAATTACTTCCACTGACAGTTGTTGTTGTATATCCCATTGTTTTTTCTGCTCGTTCTATGCCATAAGCTGTTACGACAACTTCAGATAATACATTACTTAGGATAAGTATTACTTCTACATAATTAATACCAACAATAGAAACCGTTTTGTCCTCAAAACCCGTATAGGAAATAATTAATGCCTCGGCATCGTCAGGAACTTCAAGGCTGAATGTTCCGTCGAATTCAGATACGGTTCCGAATTTTTCATTTCCTTCGACGACTACGTTGGCTCCGATAGCTTCACCTTCGCCATCAAGAAAAATTGTTCCTGTAATTGTTCTTTGGGAGAATAATTGCATGCAAATAAATAGGGATAGGAAAATGCTTAATAGTGGTTGTTTCATAATTCTTTAATTTCTGTAGTGAATAGAAAATTTTGAGATAGGAATTATTGGGTATTAGACGTATTCTACATTTAGAATAGATTCTAAATGGAATATGCTGCATGAATCTTAAAAGGAATGCAAAAAATAGAAGCCTAAATTAGGAATGATAAATTAATAAATTGTTTTTAGGGGCGGTGATTTTTATTTTAGCCAAGGCGAAGGTTCATGACTTTAGCCATAGCTAAAGGAGTGGTTCTTCAACGAAGTACAGGCTAAAAAGATGCTGAAAGAACACGACATGATTAACTTGAATAACTACTAAGAATGTAAGTGTATTAAGCCCTTTTACAAGGAATAATTTTCGAACAATTATCTATGAGGATATTACCTCGTGCAGCACCATTACCGGGTACGAAAGCTTCAATAATTATATAATTGTATTCGGATTCGGAAAAGAAAGAGAAAGAATAAGTTTTCCATTCGGAATGTTCTATTAAAAGGTTGGATTCATAAAGTTTTTGAGATGAAGAATCCGAGGCGGAACATCGGGAAAGTGTAGCCCAAATCCGTAATTGTAAAGGTTGGTTATAACCTGCATAAGTGTTGGAATGGGCTAAATCCAGACTCCAGGAATAGCATTCTCCTTTTTTTAATGGAGTGGTTAACCTTTGCCCAATACTTTCATATGTTCCATCCGCTCGGGTAATTAATCCCAAGAATGTATCCCCGTCTGAAGCTTCTTGGTAAACTCCCCAAGGACCGGGCAAAATGTCCGGTGTCGTACCCGCTTCACAAGGCATCCAACCTGTTGGGACTGTGGCATCTTGAGGTTCTCCCTCAAATGAGGGATTTTCCAATCTTATGTCTTGGGAAGAAAGGATAATTGGAGAAAAGGCTAAGGAAATAAATAAATAAAATACTCTCACAACTTAATATTAAAGTAGTTTCAAGCTTTCAAGGTACGAAATTTATTATACAATTATTTGGGAATTCGCTTAAAATTCACTTTTGTCATTTAAGATTTACTAATTATAAAAGAATTAGAGATTGTAAAATTGTATTTTTGCAAATATGGCAGCAATGGCAGGAAAAACAGAGACCAAGGTCAAACCAAATTATTTTTATGCTCTAGTCAGTGTGACTTTAGTGCTTTTTTTAGCAGGGGTGTTTGGTTCTATGATTATCCAATCCCAACAACTAGTCCGGTTGTTTAAGGAAAAAGTCATGGTAGTAGTGGAAATTAATAACGGTCATGAACTTGTAGAAATTGAAAAACTGAAAGGGAAAATATCTGAATTGGATTATATCAAGGAAAATTCTGTAGAATATACTTCCAAGGCAGAAGCCGCCAAACTCATGCAGGAAGATTTTGGTTCGGAAGTGGATTTAAGCCAATATAATTTGGGAAACCCATTGTACGATATTATTACCTTTCATGTCAATGCCGACTATATGACACCGGAAGGATTGGAGAAAATAGCCCAAAGACTAAAAGAGGACGAGATGATTTCCGATGTGAATTATGAGGAAGGTTTGGCTGGAAATATATCAGGTCATTGGGGAAGAATAGGATGGATAGGTTTGGCGATCAGCCTGATATTGGTACTGGTCGCGGTATTCTTAATTATTTATGCAATTAGGCAAGCCTTATATACGGACCGTTTCCTTATTAAGAATATGCACCTTGTCGGGGCAACCCCTAAGTTTATTAGCCGTCCTTATCTAAGGACAGGAATTTTAGGTGGATTATTGAGTGCATTTGTAGCGGGTATGGGCTTGTTGTTGGTTAGATGGTGGCTCATAGGGCAAGTTCCGGGCTTGGATTCCCTCTTTACAATATCTGTTTGGGCTTTGATATTTTCGCTGATGTTGGCTCTTGGTGTGGTAATAACGGCAGGAAGTACTTGGTTGACGGTAAGGAATTACCTGAAATCAGACATAAATGAACTGTATTGAAGATAATATTCATAACTTTGAGACTCTAAAGAATAAATTATATTTTGGACCATGGCTAAAAAGAGAAAAAATAAAAATTACAAGGAAAAGGAATCTTCTTCCAATGCTAATAAAAGAGTAGTAGTCAACACCTCTGAATCTAGGGAGGAAAAGAAATCACTCCAACCAACCGTTTCTAAAATGGGAAAGAAAAAATCTCGAAATATTGGTACTTCCAAGTCCAAGGAGATGCTTTTCGGAAAGGAGAATTTTATTTTGATGGGAATTGCTGCCTTATTGGTATTGTTCGGACTTGTTTTGATGTCAGGTGGTACACAAGCTCCGGACGAATGGAATACAAACGAAATTTATTCTTCTAGGAGAATTATCTTCGCTCCCTTGTTGATATTAACGGGTTTGATCATAAATATATTTGCCATTTTCAAGAAGAAAAAAATATCATAAGCAGCCAAGTTGTTTTTTAGACAAAATGAACTACCATAAATATCCATGAGTGAATTTTTCGATGCGATCATCTTGGGAATCATCCAAGGTCTGACTGAATTCCTACCTGTAAGTAGTAGTGGACATATAGAATTGGCGCAAGCTATCTTGGGCTATGATGCAGGAGATAAGGAAGAGCAATTATCTGTTGTATTGCATGCAGCTACGGCATTGAGTACCATAGTTATTTTTCGTAAAGATATTATGGAAATCCTTAAAGGATTATTCAAGTTTGAAAACAACGAAGAATTTCAGTTTTCCCTGAAAATTCTTCTTTCCATGATTCCTGCCGCTTTCGTAGGACTTGTTTTTGATGACATTATAGAAGGGTTTTTCGATGCTAACATCTTGCTCGTAGGAGCCATGTTATTAGTGACTGCCGTGCTACTTTTCCTAGCTGATAAAGCTAAGGACACGAATAAAAAAGTCGGTTATCAGCATGCACTGATTATCGGCATTGCCCAGATGGTAGCGATACTTCCCGGTATTTCACGTTCGGGAGCTACTATTTCCACTTCGGTATTATTAGGAATAGACAGAAGCAGGGCTGCTAGGTTTTCTTTCCTAATGGTCGTGCCGCTTATCCTTGGAAAGATGGCGAAGGATTTAATGGATCAGGGCTTTTCTTTCTCTACGGATATGATTGTCGGGTTTATTGCCGCATTTCTTACAGGAATGGTAGCCTGTCTTTGGATGATTGCATTGGTGAAGCAAAGCAAGCTGACTTATTTTGCCATTTATTGTTTCGTAGTTGGTCTTTTGGCAATAGGATGGAAACTATTTTTCTAAAATTCAGATTGTTTATTTATGACAATCCAAGCCTAGCAATTAAATAAAATACATTGAAAATAGAAAAACCATCCTCTCATCCCCAATATGATTTTGTAGCGGGAACAGCCCTTTTGGTGAATAAACCAAAGGATTGGACCTCTTTCGATGTAGTCAATAAAATCAGATATAAAATCCGCCAAAAATTAGGGATAAAAAAAATCAAAGTCGGTCATGCCGGAACATTGGATCCCATGGCTACGGGTTTGTTGATAATTTGTACAGGGAAATTCACGAAAAGGATCGATGAGTTCCAAGGAATGGACAAGGCATATTCCGGCACGATAAAATTAGGGGAAACGACTCCGTCTTATGATGCAGAAACAGAAGTGGATCAGACATTTCCAATTGAACATATCAGTCCGGAATTAATAGAGGAAAAAAGGCATGATTATATAGGTGCTTTGCAGCAATATCCTCCTATGTATTCTGCCATAAAAGTGGACGGACAGCCTTTATATAAAAAGGCGAGGAAAGGAATTGTAGTGGAGGTAAAGCCTCGTCCTGTAACGATTCATAAATTCGATATTGTCAGAAATGAATTGCCTTTATTGGATTTTGAGGCGGAATGTAGCAAGGGGACTTATATCAGATCCTTAGCTTATGATTTCGGGAAATCTCTGGGAAGTGGGGGACATTTGGTAGCTTTGTGTAGGACTTCTATTGGTGAATATTTATTGGAGGATGCTTGGGAATTGGAAAAACTGATTGAATATATAGAAGGAGAATAGATTGTCAAATTTAGTGATAAAATAAAGAATCCTCTTTATGCAAATTTGCATAAAGAGGATTCTTTATTCAAGAAAAGAAAAGATTATCTTCTTTTCCCTCCTTTGTTCCCTGACCAGAACCAGTGCATTCTGTCGCTACAATTGGTCTTAGCTGTTCCACCCAAACCAAAATTAAGTTCTAGGGAAACTTCGCCCATTAATGGACTGGTTTTTTTATAAGGATCATAGGTGTTGTCTCTGATTGGAGCGGGAAAACTTTTTATTGCTCCGCTAGGATCAGGGTCTTGACCCAAATCAGAAATGAAGTCTTGGAAAGCATAATGGATTCTGAATCCGATATTCAAGGATACGGTTTCCGTACCTACTAGATATCCACCAAAGCCAATAACTCCAGAAACATAATTGTCCCTATAAAAATCGCTGATGCCCG
This sequence comes from Saprospiraceae bacterium, assembly GCA_020631375.1. Classification (GTDB taxonomy): domain Bacteria; phylum Bacteroidota; class Bacteroidia; order Chitinophagales; family Saprospiraceae; genus JAHDCE01. The sequence goes on from JAHDHJ010000003.1 coordinate 12,466, forward strand.
TAGCCGTTGTGGCTGCAACAAGCTCTGCCTCTGTTATTCGGCTATCAGTTTGTTTTAATTTTCTGACCAAAGAAAACATAGGACCTACTTCCACATAAACCTTGTGGCTACTTCCCCTATATAATAAATATAAATCTAAGTTTTTCCATTCTATTAGGTTCGTATGGAAATCATCTCCTGTGAAGTCCAGTTTATACTCAAATTTTTGTTTCATGGAATGAGACATTACATCCATAGTGAAGCCATGATGCTTACCGAAATTAAGTCCGACTCTGCCTCCGAAACCTAGTCCCCCACCGAATTGGTGGTTATAAGGAACATCATCAAAAATATTGGAATTATAGAGAAGTGACATTCCATATCCGACCTTTACACCTACATCAATCCATACTTGGGATTGAGCTACTTGGAAGAAAAAAATGAAGCTTACTGCAAGGAGAATTTTTTTCATATCTAACTAAGTTATTGTTGTTTATAAAATTCAGAAATATAAAAGTACACATTAAATTTATAATAATTAAATTGGGGATTATAATTTTGTGTTGAAGAAAAAGGAATCAGATTAAAATATGAATAGTATGCAAAGAGGTAGGAAAAAGAAAAGTTGGCTTAGGCGGATGATTTATTTATTTGTATTTTTCTTTGTTTGTGCTAACGGGATTTCCTTTATGCACGCTTATAAATTCACTCATTTTACCAAGGGGACGGACGAAAGGCTTTCGTCCACGGGTTTGACAATGGGAGAAACCGTGAAGGCATTATTTTTAGGTGCGGATATTCCACATCCGGAAAATGATACAGAGCCTAATGTGGATTTTGAAACCATTATTTTGGAAAACGAAAACGGAAAGTTACATGCTTGGTGGATGGAGTTGGATTCTGCAAAAGGGGCGGTAGCTATATTTCATGGTTATGGCGCTTGTAAATCCTCGGTGCTTGATTATGGCTATGAATTCAGGAAGATGGGGTATAATGTATTCATGATGGATACTTCGGGTAGTGGAGATTCTGAAGGAAATAGTTGCACGATAGGTCATAAGGAAGCGAAGGATGCCAAATCTGCTTTTGATTTTTTGGTATCGAAAGGATCTAAGGATATTTTATTTTTTGGAGAGTCCATGGGAGCTGCCACGATATTGAGGAGTATTGCATTTGAAGATGTGAAACCAAAGGCAATTATAATTCAAAGCCCATTTGAAAGTATGCTTACGGCTACACGAAGTCGTTTTGAAAATATGGGCGTTCCTTTTTTCGGATTGGGGCATTTATTAGTTTTTTGGGGTGGGGCACAGAATGGCTTCAACGCATTCACACATAGTCCAAGCGAATATGCCAAAGAAGTGGATATGCCTACCTTGTTTTTTTGGGGAGCGAAGGATGATTTGGTTCGGCGAAGCGAAACGGATGCGGTTTTTGGGCATCTTGCCGGAAAAAAAGAATTAGTCATTTTGGAAAATGTCGGACATAATGGTCACCTTTCCTTAGAACCTGCGAAATGGGTATCTTCAGTTCGTGATTTTTTAAGTGGATTGGAAAATTAATTTTCCAATCCACTTAAAAAAATCTAAAATTTATATGACATTCCTAAATTCACTCCTAATAAAAAGGAAGAGCGCTTTACGCCATGAAATTCTGATTTCCCATAATTTTGATAACGTAAAATCGAATTCAATCCTAATGCCATTTTCTCTGTTAAATCATAATTGATAAAAGGAGATAAATGATATGAAATAAAAATAGAATTATAAGCTCTATTTGCTTTAGTAGAATTATCTATTTTTTGAATCTCATTATTCGCATTAATTGATTTTCCTTTTTGTTGAAGAAAATAATTCAATCCTATTCCGCCTCTGATTCCGATACTTATGTTATTAAATGATTTGCTACTTAGTCCTATTTCCAAAGGAATGGATAAATGCCTAAATCTATTGTTATGCCTAACTGTCCTATTCGCTATGGCAGGAACTAATTCGGGTTGCCCATCAGGGCTTGTTCTGTACATTACAGAATCGGAAATATGAATGATATTAAATTGGTTTTGGGATTCATAAAATTCCAATCCTGTTCTTATGTGGTATTTTTTAGCAAACGATTTGCTTATGTTTATTGCAGTGGAATATCCGAATTCGTCGCTATGCGATTCTTTTAGGATTTCATTTAATTCCGGATTATCAGTATTCTCACCAAAAGAATTTAAGGAGATATTAGTCCCGATAGAAATTCCGATTTTCCAATTTTTATCATAGTCTTTTCCGTTGTTGTTTCCGTCATTTGAAGACTTGTGTTTTTTCTGGATGCCTTCATTTGTTTTTAGGGTAAAATCTAATTTTTCATTATTATCCATATTAGGAATAAATCCAAATATCATAGATAATGATGGGAGGGGAATAGAATTGGGTTTATTTACTTTTTCAATTATTGGATTTGTATTTTCCTTAATTGGTGTATTTGGATTAATTATTTTATCACTGGTAGCAACCGGATTTTTTCCGGTGTCAAAATCTGTTGCTTTTGAACGGTTAATTATTTGTTCGGGTGTATTGGCATTGCTATCCTCGTTTAAAAAAGACTTACTAGTCTTTGACGAATTGGTAAGCTCTTTGATTACCCGGCTAGGGATATTGATTTCATAATCATTCGATATGTTATTGCTTTTGGCAATAGCAGATTTATTAACGTTGAAAGAATTGTCAGTATCTATTTTTTCCTTATTAATAGATGTCTTTGTTTGTTCTAATGGGTTGTTTTGATGTTCAATGTTTTTCCCGTCAGGGAGTTTGTTGTTTGACTCTGGAATATTTGTTGATTTAGTTGTATTAAATTTTATTTGTTCATTTATAGTATTATTATTTGCTGCGTTTTTGCTAATTGAATTTCCAATCTCTCCCTCTTTATTAACGATGAATAAAGTCCCTAAGCTTATACATAGGAGTCCGCCAATAATAAAGAAAAATAAAATACCTCTATTTTTCTTTCTTTTTTCTTCAGAAGATACAATAGGATTATCCAAGGAATCGGAAATCTTATTCCAAAGCTCATTTTCGTTTATCCCTTCAAGGGATTTTTTCCCGTCAAATCTTTTTTTAAACTCGTCTTCAATCAAACTCATGGGTAAACTATTTTCATATATTATCCTAATGACTTTCTAATAAATAAATTCGTAATATCTTTTGCCTTTGTATGTTTTTCTATCCAAGCCCTTCCCCTAGATAATCTTTTTCTTGAAAGGGATTCGTCTATGTCCAATGTTTCACTTATTTCCTTATGGGAAAAACCGTCAATTATATGCAAGTTAAAAATTTGAAAGTATTGTTCCGGCATTTTTTTTAAAAAAAACATCAGGTCTTCGTTAGAATATTTGTCAAGTATGCGTGGGTTTATTTTGGGTTCGTGCTTGTGGGGTATTAATTCTTGTATTGAATTATTCTTATTTCTTGAATTATTTTTCAAACAACAATTGACAGCTATTCTAACCGCCCAAGTTTTGAATTTCCCTTTTCCGGAATCATATTGATCTAAATTCATGAATAAATTGATGAATGTTTCCTGTAATACATCATTCGAATAGGAAGTATTCCTCAAATATCTTTTGCAGACCGCATTCAGATAAGGCAATAGTAAATGATATAATTGTTTTTGCGCAGCCCTGTCAGAAGCTTTGCATAAATCAATTATTTTACTATCTATTATCATTTGGTGTTCTGTTTTCAAAATAATCTTGGAGATGGGGTAATTCAATTAAGAATTACCCCGTTCCAAAATTTCTAAGCTAATTGAAATCAATTTAAGACTTTTCTACAAATCTTTTATTATTCGCATTCACAGTTAGGATTGACTTCTCCTATAAGTTCTCCATTAGGACCGAAACATGGCTGCCCAACATATGCTTGTAAATCCGGACAATCAAAATTATCACCTGGGACTTCGCACTCGCAATTTGGATTGACAAAACCTTCTATTCCATTAATAGTTATGCAGTAGTCACCAACATATGCTTGTAAGTCCGGACAGTCAAATTCACCTCCTCCTTGGGTTTCACATTCGCATTCCGGATTAATGAATCCGGGTTCTCCGTTAGGACCGAAACACGGGTCACCGATATAAGCCTGCCAATTCGGGCAATCGAAATTCCCTCCTGGGTTATCAATGATTTCACATTCACAATTTTCATTGACAAAACCGAACCCACCATTCGCATCAAAACAAGGTTCTCCATAATAAGCTTCTATTGCCGGACAATCATAAATTCCTCCTTGGTCAGGAGTATGAGCACATTCACATTCTTCTGTAATACATCCTACTTCTCCATTTTCAGTCAAACAAGGAGCTCCTATATTTGTTTCTAATGATGGACAATCCCAAGTTCCTCCTTGGTTATCTGCTTGGCATTCACAATTTGGATTAATAAATCCGAATAAGCCATCGGGAGTGAAGCAAGGTTCTCCAAAATTCACAGCTAAACCAGGGCAATCATAAACTCCTCCGGGGTCTGCTTCATTTGGACATTCACATTGTTCGTTGATAGAACTAATCGTACCTGCATTAGTCAAGCAAGGATCTCCGAAATTCGCTCCTAAATTAGGACAATCCAATAATTGTGGTTCATCCAATGCCTCACATCCACAATCTTCATTCACATAACCAAACAAACCATCAGCAGTGAAACAAGGCTCTCCGTAATAGGCTTCGAGAGCAGGACAATCATATACCCCTCCTTGGTCGGGCGTATGGGCACATTCGCATTCTTCTGTAATACATCCTAGATCTCCATTTTCTGTAATACATGGTTCTCCGTAATTTACTTCTAAACTAGGACAATCCCAGATTTCCCCATTATTATTTTCTTCTTGACATTCGCAAGCTGGATTCACAAAACCGAACATGCCATTAGGAGTGAAACATGGGTCACCTATGTTTGCTTGCAAAGCCAGACATTCAAAATCCCCGCCACCGGGTACATCTGCATGTGTGCATTCACAATCCTCATCAATACATCCTACTATGCCATCTGCATTGATACAAGGGTCACCTATATTCGCTTCTAGGCTAGGGCAGTCAAATAAACCGCTTTGGTCTATTGCCTCGCACTCACAATCCGGGTTTACGAAACCGAATTCATTATCAAGAGTAAAACATGGCTCTCCAAAATAAGCACCTAAAGCAGGACAATCGAATTCTCCTCCTTGGTCTGGTGTATGTTCACATTCACAGTTTTCGTTAATACATCCTAGATTTCCAGTTTCTGTAATACAGGGGTCGCCAAAATTCACCTCTAAACTGGTGCAATCCCATTGGTTATCTTGGTTATCCAGTATGTCACACTCACAATTCGGATCGACAAATCCGAATTCCCCCGCATCATTAAAGCAAGGGTCGCCTACATAAGCGCCTAAATCAGGGCAGTCAACAGGAGCCGATGAGTCATTGATGTTATCACATTCGCAATTTGGATTGATAATACCTACGATTCCATTAGCGGTCAAACAAGGGTCTCCGAAATTTGCTTGGATATCATCACAATCAAATACATCCGGTACTTGGAATTCTTCGCATTCACAATTTGGGTTTACAAACCCAGCTACGCCTGTGGCACTCAGACATGAATCACCAAAAAAGGCTTCGATAGCGGGGCAGTCGAAGTCTTCGGTTAAAACGGTATCATCAATGTTGTCCTCATCACAAGAGGAAAGAAATATTAAAGTGCAACAAAGAATAGAGCACAAAAGATATAAATTAAATTTTTTCATTATTAAAAGGTTTAAGATTTTTAAAACTGTTTGAATTTGACAATTTGCAAAGTTGACGTACATCTATTCTATTATATCCTTTTAATATGGCTGATGTGACACTTGGGGTGAACTTTTTTTTAATCCCTTTATTTGGGTGATTATAGTATAGGCAGAGACTCTTTTATTTAGCCCTCTAAGGATAGGGTGTTCAATTTGTAAGAAACAGATGCCGCATTATTCCGAGACCTGATGTTTTATGCCGAAAATGGAATATAACTTATTCAGCAGATTGAACACCCTACCTCTAAGGACGACTAATAATATATCAATTTTAATTATTCGATTTGATTAGAAATTAGCAGAGGTGCAATTAGGGAGAGTCACTATTTTTTAATTTTATTTAGTAGTATGAGATAAATTAATAGAGTACGAGCAAATTCGTAATCTTTTGGAGTAGTTATGAAGATGAGTTTCCTCAATAGGAATATTGTTTTGGTTGTTAGTTCTCATATGTTTACATTTGTATAGATAAAAAGATAAATGAATGTAAAACCAAATAGTAAGTAAATGCTAGATGAAGAAAATGAAAGATATAAAGCAGAAGAAGCATTTCATGATGATTGGGCTAAAAATGCAGATTATAGTAGCATTGATGTTATAAAAATGAATGAATCAATAACAGCGCCCGAAATGCAACAAATTGTGAAATTTATTGGAAGCTTAAAAGGTAAATCATTGCTGGATGTTGGATGTGGATTGGGTGAGGCTAGTGCTTATTTCGCATTGAAAGGAGCAAATGTAACATCAACTGATATATCTGGAGGGATGTTGGAAATCGCTCAAAAATTGGCTGCTCGTAATAATGTCCAACTTAAAACCCATAAATCAACAGCGGAAGATTTGGATTTTAGAAATGGAGAAAAATTCGATGTAGTCTATGTGGGGAATCTCTTCCATCATGTTGAAATTGAGCCGACAATTCTTAATATTAAAAAGGTAATGAATCCTAATGCCATTCTGGTGAGCTGGGATCCCTTAGCTTATAATCCTTTAATTAATATTTATCGTTGGATTGCTAAAGATGTACGTACAGAGGATGAACATCCCTTTAAGCTTAGTGATATAAATTTATTTAAAAAACATTTTAACAAAGTTACAGTACAATATTATTGGTTGACTACCTTGATTATTTTTATACTAATGGTTTTGGTTCAATTCCGTAATCCAAATAAGGTTCGGTTTTGGAAAATTATAGTAGAAGAAGGAGATAAATGGAGTTGGTTGTATCGTCCACTTGCAGCATTGGATTCATTTCTTTTAAGGGTGTTTCCATTTTTAGGTTTGCTTTGTTGGAATGTTGTTATTAAAGCTGAAGAACCAAAAGAATAATTTGTTTAAAGTAGCTATTTAGAGAATTACTACCCAAACCATTTCTTATTGTGACCAAAATATCTGTTGTAATACCCGTATATAATGAAGAGACCAATATTGATTTCTTATATAACCGTTTAATTAAGGTCATTGCCCAAATGGGATTGTCGTATGAACTTATATTTGTTAATGATGGGAGTAAAGATAAGACTATTGATATTATAAAAACATTGGTAGAAAAAGATAAGCAAGTCAAGTTTATTGATTTCAGCCGTAACTTTGGACATCAGATAGCAGTTACAGCTGGTTTGGATCTGAGTCTTGGTCAATCAGTCGTTATAATTGATGCGGATTTACAGGATCCTCCTGAATTGATAATTCAATTATATCAGAAAATGCAATTGGGGTTTGAAGTAGTTTATGCCAAACGAAGAAAAAGGGAAGGAGAGAGCTTTCTAAAGAAAATTACGGCAAAATGGTTTTACCGAATTTTGAAAAAAATAACTTCTATAGAAATTCCTGTAGACACGGGTGATTTTAGAATCATAGATAGAAAGGTAGTAGATGTACTTAAAAGAATGCCAGAACATCATAAATTCATTAGAGGACAGATTTCGTGGATAGGATTTAATCAGACCTATGTTGAATATGATAGGGAAGAACGCCACTCTGGTGAGACGGGTTATACATATTGGAAAATGATTAAGTTTGCCTTAGATGGGATTACAGCTTTTTCTGGCTTCCCTCTGAAATTGGCTACTATTTCTGGCTTCGTTATTTCAGGGGTAGCTTTCGTTGTTTTATTGCATGCCTTATTTACAAGATTAGTCTTAAAGGATTATGTAGAAGGCTGGGCATCAATTATTACAAGTATTTTATTTTTAGGAGGGGTGCAATTAATTTTTATAGGAATCATTGGAGAATATATTAGTCGCATTAATTCAGAAGTGAAACGAAGACCTCTTTATATAATTAAAGAGACTAATATCGACAATAAATAAAGAACTAATGAAAAGGAAAAGTAATAAACAACAGGAAAAAAAATCTCATAAAAAGCCATTAGCTCCTAATTTAGCACGTCGATCAAGAAAAGAAGGGAAAAAGAAGAAAGTTAAAGAATATACATCAAAATTAATTTTTCCTGATAATTCTACAGTTAGTGATCATAAGCTGAAAAGATTGTTTCTTTATACCGCTATTTTAATTGCATTTATTACCGTTGGTTTAGCTATTAATAGTGGGATAAATGGAGATGATTCATTTCAGAATGCTTACGCTGACAAAATTGTAGATTTTTATACTACCATGGGTAAGGATACAGCAGCCTTTTATCACCCTAAGGGACCAATTCAATATTATGGGGGAGCATATGAATTACCAGCTAGTGTAATTAACAGAACGCTAGGATTAGAATCTATAGATGCTGGGTATCACTATGTTCGACATATAATTAATGCAATGTTTGGAATGATTGCTATGATATTTATAGGGTTGATGGCCAAGGAAATAAGTGGCTGGCGTGCAGGAATCTTAGCATTGGTTTTAATATTTCTTTCTCCTAGATTTTTAGGACATTCATTAATGAACCCGAAAGATATCCCCTTTGCTGCTGGTGTTTCAATGTCTCTTTACTTTATAATGTGTTTAATGAAAAAAATGCCAAAGCCGGATATAAGAACTTTGGCTGGCTTATCAATAGGTATAGGTGTTTCATTTGGTACACGTGCAGGAGGCTTGTTAGTTATTGCTTATTTAGGTCTTTTTCTGACTTTGGCAATATTGATGAAGTATGGATTAAGAGGAATTCTGCCCAACTTAAAGCTACTTTTAAAATATGCAGCTTATGTTATTGCCTCCATAATCATTGGTTTGGCTATAGGCATCTTGGTTTGGCCTTATGCCATTGTCGATCCATTCAATCATATCCCCGAATCATTAAATGCATTGACAAAATATGCTATAAGTATAAAAATGTTATTTAATGGTGAGATGATACATGGGAATAAGGTTCCTCCTTATTATTTACCTGTTTGGATTTTAAAAACTGTACCATTTTATGTTCATATAGGTTTGGTATTATGTTTAGTTTTCATTGTCCAGCTATTTAAGAAATACTCACCAATATTTATTCTCTTACTCATTTTTACAGCTTTGTTTCCTATTGTATATGTGATAATAAAGGAATCTACACTATACGATGGATGGAGGCATTTAATCTTTTTTTATCCTTCTCTCGTGGTATTGGTCGCAGTAGCATGGAATTACATATGGGAGAGATATCATATGAAAAAGAAAATTATTGCCTACATTATCGCAGGTACATTAGGGTTGACAATGCTAGAGCCTGCTGTTTTCATAATAAGAAATTATGCTTATCCCTATATTTATTTTAATATGGCAGGAGGAGGTTTGGCTACAGCATACGGCAATTTCGAAACAGATTACTGGGGTGTGAGCGTTAAACAAGGTATAGAGTGGTTAGAGAAGGAAGGAATTCTCCATGATAATATGAAAGATACCATAACTATTGTTTCTAATTTTTCCTACCAGTTGGATATATATGTCAAAAGCAAAAAATATAAAGATAATGTTAATACAAGCTATGTAAGGTTTAGGCAACGATATGATAAAAAGTGGGATTATGGTTTGTTTTTATCTCGATTTGTAAGGGGGACACATATCAAAAATGGAACATGGCCACCCAAAGACAAAACTATTCATACAATAACTGCAAATGGAATTCCTCTTCTTGGAATATTAAAAAATGATAATTATAATGCAGCTAATGGAGTGAAATTAATGAAGGAGAAAGACTTTGCTAATGCGATTAATTTTATGGAAGTAGAAACTAAGCAAAATCCTAGTAATGAAATTGCGTGGACAACTTTAGCGAATTCCTACCTTTCTACTAATCAACTTAACAAGGCTAAGGAGGCTGTAGAAAAAGCGCTAGATATAGAACCACAAAACCTCCAAGCCTTTAACATCCTTGCTTTATATTACTATAAAACAAATGACACCGAAAAAGCAATTCAAACGTTTAAGAGTAGCTTAGAGTTTGAGCCTAAAAATTCAATAGCTTACTATTATATAGCAGTAATCCTAGCCAATAAAAACGAATTGCAAGAAGCTTTAACATCTGCTAAGAAGACTGTTGAAACAAACCCAAAATTCAAGAATGGGTATTTACTAGTAGCACAAATTTATCAAAAACTAGGCAATGAAGATATGGCAAATAAATATAAAGCTGCCGCAAATAAATTATAGAGGTTCTATCTAGGAATAGGTGTTGTGAATGACTTATTCTACTTTGGTACTTTAGGACAGGTTAGTGGAATTTCCCTCCCTCGACCTGCGGCCGGTCCCTCCAAAGGGACAAAGTTATTGGGAACAGCTATATCCTTTTGGTTCATTTGTTAAAGCACCAAAGTAGAATTAGCTGTAAAATAAAAAAGCATATTGTAATCGTTTCATTACAATATGCTCTAAAGATAAATATTTCCGAACAGTTATTTTTATTTTATTTTCCATTCAGAATATCTCTCCATTTATCATTTTCCCTTGCTACCTTTTTTGTATAAGAACAAACGGGAACGGCTTTTAGCTGATGTTCCTGAATATATTCAAATGTTTTTTCTACCAATATTTTTCCCAATCCTTTCCCCCTGAGTTCGTAGGGGATTTCGGAATGGATTAAGTATAGGGTTTCATTTTTTAAAGTATAATTGACTTTGGCGATTTTACCTTCTATAGTCATTTCGAATTCTCGTTTTTCGGGGGAATGATTTATGGTTGATTCTTTCATTTTAATAATGTTGATGTTTTACATAATAATCGTCTGACGAGTAGAAACTCGTCAGACGATTATTATGTAATTAAGAATGACTTACAAGTTTTGCAAATTCAGAAACAAAAATTATTTCTTGTATATACCAAGCGGTATTCGCTTTGCAGGCCACCGCTAGTAACAATTGTCTGATATTCAGCAGCTACGAATTTCTCTGAATCCGAAAACTATTTAATCTTCAGTATAGGGCCTGTGTATTTCAAATTTATATTTTGTGGTTTTTAATATTTGTTTGAATGCTTACATTTTCTTTTTCATTGCTATGATCCTGTTATAACTTTCATCTATTCTTGCTTCATTGATTTTATTTTCTTTAATCATTGATTTAATGTGATTAATTGTTTTTATGGCAATTTCAGGGTCATAATCTACTTGGAAAGAATTATTGGATAATAAAATGATATCCACTCCTGCATGTATTGCTCTTTCTATGGATTCTTCAAAACCATAATATTTATTAATCGCTCCCATTTGCATGTCATCGGAAATGATTACTCCATTGAAATTTAATTTTCCTTTTAAATAAGTATCAATTATCTTTTTGGAAAGGGTAGAGGGGAAGGTGTCTAGTTTTTCATTATAGACATGGGCAGTCATAATGATGTCGCAATAATTATCTTTAATTAATTCCTCGTAGGGTTTTAATTCTTTTTCAGTCCATGTATCTGTTACGTCGGTGAAACTTTTATGGGAATCCATATTCGCAGAACCATGTCCGGGAAAGTGTTTGGGAACACAAAGTATATTTTTCTTTTTGTGTTCTTCCATGAATATTTTAGAATTGTTAATTACAATTTCTGGCTCGGCAGAGAAACTTCTTTTTATTTTTCCAATGACAGGGCAATCCGGATTAATATTCAGATCCACTACCGGAGCGAAATTCATATTGATTCCTAATTCTTTTAATTCACTAGCCATTTCCTTTGCCCAAAGTCTGGTGGAATCCGGATTGTTCAAATTGCCTATTTCCAAATGGGAAAGATGGGATTGGAAACCGTTCTTTTCTTTGAGTCTTGAAATTAATCCTCCTTCTTCATCTATGGAAATGATTAATCTATTTGGGCTGATGTTTTGTAATTGTTGATTCAGTTTGATTATTTGTTCTTTAGAAGAAACATTTCTTTGGATGCTGTCTTTGGACGGGACATCCCAATTGTATAAAACGACTCCACCTACATGGTGATTTTTGATGAGATTGTAAATTTCGGAATTTTCATTGGCTTCGGTTCCTCGAAATCCGACCAATATCATTTCCCCTATTTTTTCTTCAAGGGAAATTTTCTTTTCAATCATAGGGTTTTCTTCCTCGACTTTATTATTACAAGAAAAAAAGGATAATACAATAAGGATAAAAAAAACAGTAATAATTTTATTCTGAATCATTGATTTTAATTTTAAAAACAAAAATAGCCGAAATCTATTAGATTCCGGCTATTTTATAATTTGAGATGTGAAGATGTACAATATTGATCTTAAAATCTAAACATCTGACCATCTCTAAATCTATTTATTACACTCTTAATATATCACCATCCCTAAAATCGAGATTGGCGAATAATTCTTCCGGCGGACCGGCATTCGGGACTACGGTGAAATTGAGTGTGAATGCTCCTCCACCGTTTGCCCAACTGAATGTATGTTTGTCAAAATTCATTATTTTGAGGAAATAATTTCCGGGTAATAATTTATCTATTGAAAATTCCACAAACATATCTTCCGTAATTTGTGCCTGGATGTCATGTGCTCCAAAGAAAGGTGTCGGTTCTCCTTGGTGTTTTACGAATGCGGTTAGGACTTTTGACATGTCATGATCCACGGGAACGCTTATGCTCATATTCAGTCTCTTCCCGATTTGATGGGTACTAGGAGAGAATTTGAACATGGAAAATGGTTCATGGGCCAATATCTGACTTTTTATATCCTTTCCATAATTGTGTTTGAATGGTTTTACAAATGCCGTACTGGGCAATTCTGCCGGAGGATATAATTTCAAGGGCATATTGAAAGCCATCCTGATGGCATTGGCGGCATTGATTCTTCCATGCCCGAAATTGGTCGAATGACCATTTGTATATTCACTGGCATCACCTATTTTATCAGCAGTTTTCTCTAGGATGTTTTTTACTTCCATTGCGGTCAAATCCGGATTGGCGGATAATACTAATGCGGCTACCCCCGCCACTAATGGACAGGCAAAGGAAGTTCCTTCTGCATTGAAGCGATAGAAATGATGATGTTGTTTGAAATCCAATCCTTCCATATCTTTTGCAGGACCCTTGCCCAAGGCGAGCAAAGTTCCATGTCTATTTATATGTCCCGGATCTGTGGTTGCCATCGTACCCGTATGCCCCCAACCTCCGGGAGCCACTACGGACATATTGGTTGTTCTATTTGTATAAGGGGCGAAAGTATCCTCGCTGGTTGTTGCTCCTACAGCGATTACATTGGGATGGTTTGCCAATTCATTGTCCTTTAGAAAGGAATAATCATTGCCTGTGGCAAAAACAATGACACATCCTTTTCCGCCCCGCCCTTCGGTTGTACATTCCTTGATGGACCTTATAGCCAGAGAATCCATGGGTTGTCCCAGGTTTCCAAAACTGCAACTGATGACATCCCCTCCGTTTTTCATGATATATCTGAACATTCTTCTCAAATCCCTTCCTCCTGCGGTATTATATATAATAGGCATGAGTTTCGCATTCGGAGCCACGCCGACGATTCCTTTCCCATTGGATTTTGCACAGGCGATACCCGCACAGGCTGTTCCATGGTCTGCATTCGTAAACATTATATTAGGATCGGAGCTTTGTCCGTCTTGGAAAATCTTAAAGGGTTCGGAGAAACCGAAAGGTGAAAAATCCTTTGGTGCGACCAATTTTCCTTGGAAATCCGGATGATCCAAGTCAAATCCTTTATCCAATACTGCTATTGTAATTGTATCTGATCCGATATTTCCGGTAATACTGTGTAGGAGTTCCCAAGCTTCTGTGACTTTGGCATCTGCTCCTTTTCTGTATTTCCAATCCTCATTTCCTAGGGAATCTTTGCCTTTATTGTCCAAATACCATTGGTGTTCTAATAAATCATCTGTTGGGAGAACGAATTCATATTCTTTGCAAAGGATCTTAAAATCGGGTTCGGCTATCTTTATTTCGGCTAAACCTTGCAGATTGGCACAAAGTTGGACTATTCCATCAAAAGAATCTGTCATTAAAAAAGCGATAAAGGAATCATTATCCAGTTTTTCGGAAACCTTTAGTTTGTTATTTTTTAATAATTCCTTTTTATAGGTGTCTGTCACTCGATGATCGAAAACCAAATAAATAAAACCAGTGCTTTGCAGTATGTTTTTTGATTTTTTTTCAATAAAAAATGATTTTTCCTCTTTTTTTGAAGAGTTTGGCACTATATATGATAATAAAGAGATGTCACCATGACCATATTTTAGGGTGAAAGGATTCATGTCAGGTTTGGTTTTTTTAAGAAAGGTTGTATAACATATTATTCAAAAGCAATATACAATTTTTATTTTCAATATTTTTGCACTTTTTTAATGAAAGACAGCAAAATAATCTAGGACGTTTCTGTCACAATTTTCCATATTTACACTTCCACTACAATACGCAAATAATTAATAGAATCCATAATTCTATCCTCTATTTATTTATCACTTTTTATTTTATTTTAATATGTGAATATTTAAAATAAAATTAATATATTGATGTAATTTATTGATTATTAGTATTTTGTTTAGTGATATTAATTATTTATATTATTTAATTTTTTTATATTAGAAGTCGGTTTAATATAGGGGAATAGTGTGTCACTCTAATTTAGGTCTTAAACTTTATTCAATCACAAAAACTTGGCTAATTAGGATTAAATGATTTACATTTGAATTGTAAGTCACAAACAGTTTGAAAAACCAAAGTGTTTAGAATAGCAAAATGACTTATTACCCTCCACCCGAAATTTAGAGAAACTAATACATTTTTTAGAACATACTATTACACTAGTTTTTTTACAAAGTACCACAGCGATCTGACATGAATCCTGAACCATTATATTCCGAAAAGTCGGAATATAAACGGTTATCAGTACCGCTTGGTAGCAAATTTTATGAAGTTTATAAAATACTAGCTGCTATGAGAAATTTAATTACAATACTATTTACACTATCAACATTACTTGTGATTGCCGCACCTAATACGGATGCACCTTCTTTCTTTGAGCGTTTTGCTCCATTGGCACAAATAGAAATGAAGCAAAATGGCATTCCTGCTAGTATTAAGTTGGGACAGGCTGCTTTGGAATCCGCTTTCGGAAAATCCCAATTAGCCGTTAATGCCAATAATTATTTCGGCATTAAGTGTAGAAATGCAGGAGATTGCACTTCCAAGGTATATAAGTATAAGGATGATGATAAGAATGCAGCGGGAGAATTAATTGAATCTACATTCATGGCATTCAATACTCCTAGTGAATCTTTCCTAATGCATTCACAATTCATCAAAGGGAACATGAACCGTTATGGTAAATTGTTTGATTTAGATAAGAATGACTACAAAGCATGGGCAAAGGGTCTTCAGGAGTGTGGTTATGCCACGGACCCTTTGTATGCGGAAAAATTAATCGCCACTATTGAGAAGTACAACTTGCAAAAGTACGATGAATTGGTATTGAACGAATCAAGGGTATTGGCAAAGAAGAAAAGTGCTTTGGATATGTTAGATGCTGCGGCATTGGCTCCACAAAGAATTCCGGAAAGAACAATTGCGAGTACACAAAGAGACACTAATCCTACTTATGCAACGGCTGCTCCACAAAAGAAGAGTTCCAGTGTACCGGTTATGCCTCAGAATGTTAGAATGGAAATGAAGAAGAGCAATCATTTGCATTCTCCTTCTACTGATAGGATGTCAGAAGTTGCCCTTAAGGCAGAAATGAAGAAGACAAGCAATGTAAAAGAATATGTACCTGAAGAATATAAGGAAATATTCGAAACTAGTGATACCAGTGAAAAGGGAACTGCTAAAAGTACGAAAAGAAAAATGATGGGAGGAAATTCCCTTCCAAGATAAATAAGAAACTTAAACCAAACTTTTTTAAAATACATGCTGGCGTTTGTATTTTTTAAATCCAAACATTTAAACACAAAACTAAGATTTAGGGATTTAAAGGTTAGTTATTTAGAGGCTGTTCGCATGAGGCGGGCAGCCTTTTTTATTTTGCAATAATTATTTCACTACTTTTGTATTTGTTTATTAGGCATTATTATGAATTGTTACTCTACCCGATGGTTTTTAAAATAACTGCCGTTTCAGGTGTTTGTTCATCTGAAACACTCCGTCCGAACAGTATTTCAAGGTGGACAAACACCTTGAAAGGCGAGTTGGGTTCTTGAATAGAAAAACCATCGGGTAGAGTAATGAATTGTATATTATTCAAAATCTCTAAGTGCTTCAAGGTATTTAATTGGGTAATTCCACGAACACGAAACAATTAGAGAAATTCGTGTAAATTAGTGGCGGGAAAACTGCCACGAAATTCATACTTGTTTAAATACCTCACAGCACTTAATTGGATCTTGCATAAAAAACAATTCGTAATAATGTCTATTCAATAAATGAAAAGGGCGGAATGAAAAAAGAAAAAAAGTTAACTTGGTTTTCCTTGGTGAAATGGACCTTTTCGGATAGGAATGATGAGACATATAATTCTGAGGGGAAGAGTCGCTTTTATGATCGGATTGCCAGGGATTTTTTCCATCGTGACCGCTTGGCTCAATTTATTTCTGATACGATTATTTCATTATTTTCAAAGCAGAATCCTTATATCTGTGAAAGGGCTGCAGGGAGTGGAATCATAACGGAATCCTTGTATGGTAATGGCTTGGATAATATCCGTTCTTCTGATTTGAGTGAATCGCAACTCCTTGTTCTTCAGGAGAAATTGCCCAAAATAAAAGTTGCAGTTGAAAATTTTAATGAATTGATGCCTAATGTCGGGGATGATAGTTTTGATGTTATTTTCCAAGTAGGCGCTACTCGGTTTATGACAAAGCAAGGACAAATAAATTATATAGAAGAAGCTGCCCGTACCTTGAAAAAAAATGCTTATTTATTATGGCCGGTCATGTGGGCGGAAATACCCTTGGCATGGGCTAGGGTAGGGTGGAATTCTCCTCGGACATTCAGTTTTCGAATTGCCAGATTATTGGAAAAAAATGGATTGGAAATTATTAAGGCTCCCATTTTATTCCACGGAAGAATGTTTTTATTAACGACGACGTTTTTAATTATCCAAAATAAAAAGCAGCCAATAAAAAGGAATATATTTTCCTCGCTTTTTCATTTGGTTTCCAAATTGGATTTTAAGTATTTAAGAGCATTAAAAAAATAATAAAATTAAATATTCCGAAAATAAAAATGCCTTTTTGAAATCACTCAAAAAGGCATTTTTATTTTAAAGAGTATGGTTTATTTCAAATCATAAGACTCCAAATCCATTGGCAACGTACCTCCGGTCGCATCACTTTTAATGATTCCGACTCCTTCCGCATAATAAGTATCTGTAGAAGTAATACCTCCTATAAAGTTATCGAATTTTTGATTGATATGAATAACGTCGGTAAATGTTTCGCCTCCTACGGTCATACTCAAATCTTTTCCTATAACCTCAAACGTATATGGAATTGTAATTGCAGGAGGAGTAATGGGTGTCCCTAAAATAGGGTCAAGGTAAGTATATTGGTAGATTAGTTCCCCTGCCCAAGTTTTTCCGACAGCATCATTTTTATCCAATACCT
This sequence comes from Saprospiraceae bacterium, assembly GCA_020631375.1. GTDB lineage: Bacteria > Bacteroidota > Bacteroidia > Chitinophagales > Saprospiraceae > JAHDCE01. Next base: position 30,224 of record JAHDHJ010000003.1, read on the forward strand.
TATATTCGATTGGAAGAGCAGTTCCCTGTACACCTAAGATAGGTACAACAGATAATTCCCCTCTAACGGTATAGACTCCATCATTTTCCTTATAAAGCACTCTATCTAAAGTGAAACTTTCTGCAATGCTCAAAGACAAGCCAGATAAAGGACCGAAACCGGTGGTTTCCCAATAAGTATCCCCTCCTATCGTCGTGCTTCCCGTCATAGTGGCTACGTCCCCTGTAGAATAATTCCAAGTATTTCCCGTTGCTCTGGGTAAATAATCTGTTTCTTCTGTCCCTGTCCCTGTCCCTGTTCCTGTTCCTGTTCCTGTCCCTGTTCCTGTCCCGTTTCCTGTATCTGTTGTATCATCATCATCCTTGCATGAGGTAATACTAATCATCAAGGCTGATAAAAAGAATAGCAACAATAAATTCAAATTCTTAGTCATGGTTATTTTATTTTATGAAATAAGGCTGCCAAATTACGAATTAATTTGGGTCACACCAAGTATAATTTGTATGCTAAGGGGCGTATGGTGGGGAAAGCATTATGTTGGGATAGGTTGCTCTTGAAAATACCTATTCCATTTCCTTGATTTTTTTATCCAATTTATCATGCCGGAATGCATTCAGAACGGCAACCCATAAAATCAGACAAAACAATATGGGAATGAACATTCCCCAGCTAATATTCATATCCTGTACATAATAATATACATTGTTCAATGAAACAAGAGTGACCAATATTGCAGCGATAATAGAAATGCTTATAGGGAATTTTTGAAGAAGAAAACCACAGACAATATATAGTATTCCGATTCCGATAGATAAGGGATCTCCTGATGTCAGAGTTAGGAAGCCTATAAAGAATAAAATATATTTTGGTATTTTTAGTCTGCCCATGATTTCTGCCCGTTGGGCTTTAAGGACAAAAAGTTGTTTTCCTTTGTCAATGATTAATTCCTCATCTAAAATATTGTTTTTATCATCCATAATTTTGATGTTGGGGGATTCTTTTTTCTTGTTTTTCGGTTTCTAAAAATAGACCATATTTTTCAAAAATGTAGTCGAATAATTTGACCATTCCATAGGCTACCATAATGCCGACTATAATATCTATGGTATAATGTACCCTTTGCCATGAAAGAGCTATGATTACAAAAATATTGACAAACGCCATGAACCATTTCAACCATGTTTTCCTAGCAGTAAGGTATAAAAAAAACATGGAGGCACAATGCCCGGAAAAAAATAAATCCTTAGTGGCGACGAATTGTTCGGGATTGAAGAAATTGACTACCGGGTCTATAAGCGGGATTATTCCGATAGGAGGATCCAAGGGAAAGGAAAGCATTGCCAAACTACGCAATACCATAATGGCAGAATAAATAAAAAAAGCATAAGTCAACCGCCCTATGCTCTCGGATAATGCTACAACGATACACAATAAAAATGAGGTGTATGTAGCAGCAAATATCCAAGGAGAAAAATCCACTGGCTCTAATAAGAGATGTACTGGGTCCCATAAAACCATCCCATCTCTCTTTTCTACAAAAATCATGACTTCAAATACTCCATAGAGTACCAGTCTTAAAACAATAAAACTGATAATGAATAAAATCCATTTTTTTGACTTTTCATTCAGCATGGTTATTTTGACATGTTTTTTATGTTCATTCGATTTTTAACTTGACGAATTTAATATAAATATAATTCATCATGTCCACTTTTGCATAATTATATTCAGGATAAAAAAATGCCGGATAAATAAGATTTATCCGGCATTTTTTTATTTGGGAAAGGATAGGATTCTAATCAAAAAACTTATCGAATTTTCCATCGGAATCCGCATCCTGAATATCGATTTCCTTACTTGGAGCATTCAGGTCCAAATAAGAATCAGAAGTTCCTTCATTCAATAATTTTGCCTTTTCGTCTCCCAATAAAAAGGAATCACTTTCCTTTTCCCATTTTTCCAACATTTTCATGCCTTCTTCTTCAAATATTTTGCAAATCTATGGAATCCTGTAGAAGATACGTCCATGAATCTTTCCAACATTTTCATGCCTTCTTCTTCAAATACGCCATTTTGCAAATCTATGGAATCCATAAATGTAGAAGATACGTCCATGAATCTTTCCATTTCGCCTACTTTATTGGCTACATCATCCGCTATTTCCTCCAATGCCATGTCGAACATTTCACGCTTGCTTCCGTTCCCTGAAATAATGCTCATGGCAGAACTCATGGCAGAATGCGAAGCCCTGATGGCCTTGCGTTCCTGCTCTTTTACAGCAACTTGGTCCTTGGTGTCTTCCAATAGGATTTCAGAATTCTGATACATCTTTTCCAATACCCTGTACATGATTTCCATCTTCTTATGGAGAACATCATATTTGGCATTGGTTTCCTTTAAGCGGGAAGCCTTACGGGTACTCAACGTCAACTGTTTGCTGTTTCCAACCTTTTTTGCTTGATGGGCCAATTTGAGGTTGTTGTTAATATCGGCATTGTTTTTTTCCATGATGGTTTTCATCCTCCTCATCTGTCCCCTAAGGTTTCCGATTTGTTTGCTCATTTTCCTTAGGTTATCCCTCAAATCCTCCACATAGCTTTTCAATATGCCTATCGGATCTATTTGTACAAACATTCCCGTAATGAAACGCATGATACTTTTATAACCATACCAAACCAGATTCCTCATTCTTGGATCCAATACCATATATACAATGGCAGCCAATGCCATAAGCATCAGACCGAGATAAAGGGTGTTGGCGGCAAGTGCGACAAGAGTTGTCATATAGGTCGCCGCAATGAAACCTAACCCTGCCAGTATGGCAATGCCAAAGACCATCCCCGTTTTTCCTTCGGGGCGTTTCCAAAACGATTTGCTCTTGAATTCGGGTGGATTTATATCAGACATAATAATATGATTCGTTTATTGAAATAGTTCAAACAGCTTCTAATAGAATAAAATATGACGTTTGTTTTTTTAGTAACGTTACAAGTATTGGTTTATTTTAACAATATCCATATCCATTTCCTCTTTGATTAAGACAAAAGTCTTTTCAAAATTAACCTGTTGGGCAGAAAGCTTGTTCCCCTCCAAAGATTTGGATTCCTCGTTCTTGGTTATTTTTTCTTTGATTTGCACACTCTCCTCTTGCAATCTTTTGATTTGATCTTCTATCTGCTTGAGTCTCACTTCGTGGTGTTTGTTTTCTTCAACCTTGGCACCGACCCTTTGTTCGATGCGATTTTTCAAGGCAATATCAAACTGGCCTTTTTCCTTTAGCAAAACCTCTTTATAATGTGTAATCGATTCCAGAAGATGTTTTTTTGTCAATCCCATTGTAGAGGCAGTAGCAAAAGCGGATTTGAAAGCCGTTCCCATTTCCATGTTCATTGCCAATAAGGCACCTAAGGATTGTTTGAATTCTATATAGTCAAAACCCGGTAGGTTATTCGATTCCAAGGCTTTCATAAGGAATTGGGCACTACGGGTATCCAAGCCCTCTTTGTGGTTGAAAAGTTGCGATAAATTCTTATTCATCAAAAGTGGCATTTATTATTTCCATCAAAAAAAATACAATATACTTGATTTTCATTTAGATAGAAACCATATTGACAAATAGTCGAAATTTTTTCAGATAAACAGGGCTACTTTACCGATTAGAATGTCGGACAAGGTATAGGAGGTCCATCAGCTGCCCCAGAAAATCCTTTATAAACAAAGGATAATTCCATGCCACCCTGAGTATTCGAAGCTACTGATAGGGAAGATACATTTAGGTCGTAACTCAGCCCTAGGGCGATAGGCCCATAATCCATTCTTATCATAGGAATTATCGCATCTTTCAGGCGGTACATTCCGCCAATACTCAAACTGAAAGGATTATCGCTTCTGGCTTGGCTCATTTTTAATTTGATATACCCTCCAAAATTAAATTCACTGTGGGAGCCTTGTTTCAAGAATACGGCTCTGGGAATAGCGGATAAATGTCCACCCATTCTGAATTCAGCCCCTCCATAAAATGAATATTTCATTTCCAATAAATCTTCCGAAGAATCATAAAAACTTACATTTGGACGGTTTAGGTGGGCAAGGCTTCCGCCTAAATAGAAGCTAGTGTTATGGTCAGGAGCATAAGCCCATGCCAGACCTACTGTCAAGTCATAATTCCATAATGAATTGCCATTAATATCTTCGCCACTTCCAATTTGATCATTTAAACCCTCTCCGTCAAACTGAGTTTCGAATAATAATTTATCGGGATCTACTTTTTGCTGAATGAGTCCGGCTTCGAAGCCAATACTGAGGAAAGTTCCCTCTATTCCTAAATTCTGGCTGTAGCCCATTGATGCAGAAACCTTGGTTCTTCTTAATCCTGCCGTTCCTGCTTTGTCATTGAAAATCATAAGTCCGACTCCCATTAGATTTTCACCTATTTTCCCACCCAATATATTATAATCTGCTGCGACGGACATTGTTTGGAAAGGATGGGAGATAGAAGACCACTGTCGGCGGTAATTTGCGGCTACACGTATATCCCCATTCTTCAATCCTACCAAGGCGGGATTCAAGGTAAGTGGAGAAATATAGAATTGTGAAAAATGAGGGTCTTGTGCTTCTGATCCAGTATTGATTAGGACTAGGAAGAATATTGTTAATATATAAGTAGGTATTGATTTCATGTTATGAGTATTTAAGTAGATGGTTAGATATAGAGTTTTTTAGATAAAACATTGCTTACCATAATCTTATGGTAGTATTACTATTGAATTTTTTTGCTCTATTACTTATAATTCTAAGAGGGTTGTTGTTATTGTTATTTTAATAATGTTACATCGCCTTTTGCTGAAATAATGGAGCCGTCCACAGGACAAATTGCTTCGACATACCAAACAAAAACATCGGTGTTTACCGGCCTTGATTTGAAAGTGCCGTCCCATCCCTCAGAGGGGTTCGTGGTCTCGAACATCAATTCTCCCCATCGGTTATATACTCGGAATAATTGTATTTCAGCTAAACCTAAAACTCTTAATTTATCATTTTTCCCATCTCCATTCGGAGAAAATCCGGTCGGTACGATTACAATATTTTCAAGGCAATCATAAAGTGGTTTCAATAAAACAGAGTCCGTAGTTACGCAACCCCATTCATTACTGATTTCGACAATATATAATGTAGTACTATCAGGAGAAACACTAGGATTGGCACAATTTGTACAAGAAATATCACGATTCGGACTCCAGTTATAAGTATAAGTTCCATCACCATCCGTCAACGGAGAAAGGGTGACTGCCGAACCAGGCACGAAACTTTGGGCTTCCGGAAGTAGGACTTCCGGTCCCTCTTGGATGAATACGGTTACATCCGTAGTATTGGAATTGCAAACATCACTTTCTGCCGTTACTGTAAATGTCGTTGTTTGATGAACAGTGGCAGTAGGATTGGGAACGTCATTTGCATTCAATAAATCGGCATGGTTCCATTCATAAGATGTAATATTGTCTCCCGTAACGGATAATTGAACAATAGAACCCTCACAGCTTTCAATATCATCGGCGATAAGCTGAACTTTATCATCTACTATTACTTCTACAGTATCTGAAAGAATACATAAATCATTCGTCGCCGTAAGGATGTAAGTTGTGTTTGAATTCGGACTAATTTCCGGATTTAGGTTTTCTGTTTCAAAAACGGAACCATTATTTTTCCAAGTAAAATCCCCTGGAGCATCTCCTTGTAATGTTGTTGTTTGACCATTGCAAATCCTAATGTCTTCCCCAGCATTTACTTCTTCCGGAGAGATGACAAAAACCGTAATGTCACGGTTGATTACACAAGATTCATACTCGACTTGTACTGTATAGGTTGTGGTCTCATTTGGGCTTACAATCGGATGCGCACAATCCAAACAACTCAAGTCAGGGTTTCCTTCCCATATCGGATTAGCTCCTCCCAATACTGCCAATTCTATATTATCCCCTTCACAAATTGTCCTGTCGGGACCCAAAATTTCCAAATCACTACCTACTACATTAATCGTAATGGAGTCAGTACTGATACAATCATAGGAATTGCTTACATTGACGGTAAAAGTTGATGTTTCGAATATTTCAACAATAGGATTAGAACAATTTTCATAACAAGTCAAACCGGGAACAGTAGTATCCCATTGGTAATCAAAAGGGTTTTCTCCTCCTGTTGCAATAATTTGGATTTTGTCTCCGGGGCAAATGTTTTGTTGGGCAGTTAATGTAATAGTTGGGGGAGCAACATTTACTCGTTCAACGATAATTGAATCTGTAGCGATGCATCCATTTTCAGTTGTCGCAGTTAAGTAGTAGGTAGTAGTTATGGATGGATTGGCAATAGGATTTGGACAAGCCGTACAGCTTAATCCATTACTTGGTGACCAAGACGGTGTTCCGGAAACAATTCCCTCCAATTCTATTTCTTGTCCTTGGCACAATACATATTCATCAGTGAAAATTTCTGCTTGTGCGGCTTCATATATATTTATGATTTGACTGCTTTCCGAACGGCATCCTTCATTTGATTCAGCAACGAGAGTAACAGTATATGTTCCTGTGGAATCGTAATGACTACTTGGGTTCGGAAGATCTGAAATTTCCCCATTTCCAAAATCCCAAAAATAATTTGCAATATTTCCTGAATCGATTGTGCTATTGTTTTCAAAATGAACTGTAGTAGGTCCGCATCCTACAGATGGATTGGCATTAAATGCCAATGCTGGTGCAGGATGAACCGTAATGAAATTTTCCTTGATTATCGTTTCCGAACAATGTCCTAAACTGACAGTTAGGGTAACATCAAAACTTCCTGCTTCATCGTATGAAATTCCAGTAGGATTTTCTTGCATAGAACTTGCTGGCGTTCCGCCCTCAAAAGTCCATTCTATGGATTGTATATTATGTGAGGCATTAATTGTTGTAGTGAAATCTGTAACCGAACCAGCACAAAATTCTTTTTCTGTTGCATCAAATGCTACGGAAAGGCTTTGAGTATAAATGGTATCTAATAAAATGAAATTATCGCAACCCTGGTCATCACTCAATAAGAGTACTGGAGTAAATGCTCCGATTTCCGTATAAGTATGTTCGAATGAAAAGTTGTTAGCTGATACATTATTGTCACTTTCGGTAGCTCCGTCTCCAAAATCAAGCACATAGGAATGGATATTCGTTCCTGTCATATTGAAATCAACAGTAAAATCGGTGCAACCCTCGTTTCCGGGATCATAGGTGATTTCACCTACCGGACCGCCGATTTGTATATAATTTTCTTTGCAAAGTGTTTCGGTACAACCCGAAGGGGATTCTACAGTTAGACAAATTTCAAAATTTCCACTATTAATAAAAGTATGTGTCGGATTTTGGAGAGTGGATAAACCGGAGTTGTCACCAAAGTCCCATGTCCATGAAACGGCGTTTTCTGATAAATTAGAAAATTGTACTACATGTGGATTACAAGTAGCTGTAAATTCGTCAGCAGTGAAATCTATACTGATTTCTTCTACACTGATATTGATACAAGACATTCCTGAACAAGCATCGGCATTCGTGGCAGTAAAGCAAGCTTTGTAAGTCCCACCTGAATTATATGTATGGTTAGGAGACCATTCGGTAGAAGTGTTCCCATCCCCAAAATCCCATTCCCAAGTGATGAATTCTGAAGCAATGGAATTATTAGTAAAACTACTGACATCACCCAAACAGATATTTTCATCAACATCGAATGCTACGAAAGGAGCTTCTACATGCAATGGATTGGGACAAACTTTAGTGTGGACACAACCTGAAGCAGTTGTTACGGTTAATGTAGGTTCATAGTTGCCGCCTTGTGGATACATATGTGTCGGATTTTGCTCAGTGGAGGTTACCCCATCTCCAAAATCCCATTCCCAAGAAATGATTTCAGTAAATTCGGCTACCGAAGTATCATTGAATTGGAAAACTTGCCCACAATCAAAATCGATTAATTCGTATGTGAATGATGAGGTGACATTTGAAACAGTAATCGTATCTTCAAATACAAAAACATCTTCACATCCTGCCGCATCTATTGCAGTAAGGGTCATGCCTGTATAAATTCCAGGAGAAGTAAACCTTAGGTCGGGATGAATGTCTTCCGCATTTTCTTTGATGACAAATACTCCCGGAGCGTACCAAATGAAATCTACCGCATCTGTAGAAGTATTCGTTATGGAAACGATAGCTTCATTTCCCGACATACAAACCTCCATTGGGTCAACAGTAAAACTAGCCATTGGATGTTGTATGATAAGGCCGGAACCTAAATCATCGGTACAACCAGATTCCTCATTATAGACTTCTAGGTTTACGGCATATTGCCCTGGTTCGGAGTAAAAATGTGTTGGATGTTGTTCTGTGGAAGTTCCTCCATCTCCAAATGTCCAAAACCAAGAATCAGCACCAATGGAGGAATCCGTAAATGTGATCATGCCAGGGTCAGAGCATTCCTGTTCAAAGGTGAATACTGCTTTTGGCGGGAATAAGTGCATGTAATCCTCAAAGACCAAGGTGTCATAACAGCTATTGTAACCTACGGTTAATGTTACATCAAACCATCCTGTGTCATTGTATTCGTGAAGTGGATGTTGTTGGTCGGAAGCACTCCCGTCGCCGAAATCCCACCACCAGAAATCTATGTTTTCATCATCGGATAAATCAGTGAACCCTATTAGGTTTTCTATACAGGTTTCTCGAGGGTCTCCCTCAAAATCGGCATTGGGAATATATCCCGCTTGGATATAATTCGTCCAAGAAGTGATTCCTGTACAACCATTGTCAAGCATAACGGAAAGGGACACATCATAGGAACCATGTTCCACGTAAGTGTGGGAAGGGTTTTGTTCTGTGGATGTCGTTCCGTCTCCCAAATCCCAAAGCCATTCTACGATGTTTCCATCAATACTTGAAATGTCCTCAAAATTGACATCCAATGGAGCACAACCTTCTAAAATATCTGCAGAGAGGGTAGGTTGTGGAGGATGTATTTCAATTATTGTCGTGGCAATGGAATATTCGCAACCGCTAGGTAGCGTAGCTGTTAATGTAATTGGGTAAGAACCGAATTCATCGAATGTAAAAGTCGGGTTCTGTTCTGTAGCATCGCCTAATCCGCCGAAATCCCAAAGGATGTCTCCTGTATAATCTGTCGAGAAATCCACAGTCAAAGGAGGTTGGCAAGAAGAAGATTGCGAAGCAGTATATGAAAGTGCGACTTCTTCCAGTATTTCTATACATTCCGTAGATTCATAACTTACTACACAGCCTGAGGTTGTTGTAACTGTGAGGCTTGGAGTATGGCAGCCAATGGTACTGTAAACATGTACAGGGCTTTGGAGGTTAGAAGTCGTCCCATCTCCGAAATCCCAAGCATAAATAACGACATCTCCGATGGTTTCGTCAGTAAATGTGACTGTTTTTTCGTTGCAACTGCCACTATTATCTTCTATGAAAGAGAACATAGCTTCTCCACCGATATTGATAAAGTTAGAAATAGTTGTAGTATTGCTACATCCTGTTTGGGGATTTGTTATGGTTAGTGATACATCATTGTTCCCTGTTGTATTATATGTATATGTAGGGTTTTCATTTGTGGATGTTGTTCCATCTCCGAAATCCCATAGATATGTGGCTCCGTTTGGGATTCCTATGGTGGTGTTTGTAAAATTTACTGTTAAAGGTGCTTCGCAACTGCTTGTTGCATCAGCAGAGAATTGTGGTGTTATATCTGAATCTACTGTAATTAAATCATCTAAGAAAATGAAAGTGGTACATCCGTCTGCATTGGTAGCTGTTAAATTGACATCATAAATGGAAGCGGTTAAATAGCTGTGTGATATTGTCGTTTCTGTACTGTTCATGAAACTGCCATCTCCAAAATCCCAAACTAAATCCACTATGTCCGTATCTGGAGAGACGATGTTGAAAACGACATCCAAAGGAGGACAGCCACTTGTCACATCCGTAGTAAATGATATATTTGGTCCTGTGTTTACCTCTACAGTTATGCAGTGGGTATCGGAATTGCTAGCATTGCTGGCGGTGAGGCAGATTTCATATGCTCCTGCCGAGGTGAAAACCCGCTCTGGATTTTCTTCAGTAGAGAAGAAAGTTCCATTTACTGTCCAACTATATTCGGTAGCTCCTGTGGAATTATTAGAAAAAGGAATAGATACAGGAACACAAATAGGATCGGCGACCATTGGGTCGAAGTCTGCCGTTACTGTTTGGCTCATTGCCAAGTATGGCATGAAAATGATAAGGACAATAATATAAAGTGAATTCATATGAAACATAACTAAGAGGGTATTGCTTATCTTTTTGTTTTAAGTAGTAGTGTCATTATTTTTGATTGATTACTTAGCGATATAAAAACAAGAAACGATTTTGTTTACCTTGATCTTGATTCAATATTCGTCCTAAAGGGGGAGGGTTTCTTTTTTCAATTTTCAATTTTTGTGACTGAGTAAGTTGTTGTGTTGTTATGATTTTATGATTAATGATTATGGTTTGTAGTGTAATTGTGACAGTGGTGTGTTCGTTTGTTCTTGGATGGTTTTTGTTAATTAATGGCAACTGTATTTGTGATTGTTTTGGAAATATTTCTCTCCATTTGTTTTTTCACTTTCCCCTAACATACATTTATACAATCTGATCGTTAGAAACTACGTTATCTTTAGGTTAGATTTACAATTGCGGTTAAAAATGAAAACAAGAGAAAGTATGAAAAACTTTTCCATTGCCATACTGATATTGATGAATGTCTCCCTTGTCGCCCAGGTACAAGAATCCATTGCCAACGAGAGGAATGAAGAAGCCATTGTGGAAATAAATGAGGACTCCCTAAAGGCATTGGCATTGGTTATGATGAGGAATCAGGATGTTGATTTGAGATTAGAGGCATCAGAAAAGTTTATAGATGGATTGCTTGGGTTGTTGGAAGAAGAGGGGTCTTTTGGGAATAGCTACGATTCGCTTTTTAATGTATCCAAAATATATCCGCAGGATAGTACTTTCAGAATCATGACTTGGCAATTGTATGTGGATGTGGACGAGTATAAATATTTTGGAATCATCCAGACCAAGGGGAATAAAAAACAAGATCCTAAAGTTTTTAGATTAGAAGATTATTCGGCTCGGATGAGAAGTCCTGACCATATTACTTTGAATAAGGATAATTGGTATGGGGCATTATACTATAATATGAAAGAATTCAAATCGAAAGGGGGGAAGAAATATTTGCTCTTCGGTTTTGATGCCTATAAGTTTTTTGAGAAAAGGAAATTGCTTGAGGTCTTGAGTTTTGATAAAGATGGAGAACCTGTATTTGGGGCTCCGGTTATTGAGCATACGAAAAAAAGGAACAATGTTCCTCCGGAGACAATAACTTACCATAGGTTCATTTTGCAATATTCTTCCAAGACATCCATAAATCTAAATTTCAATGATTTGGAAGATAAAGTCCTTTTCGATCACTTGATTTCTATGGGTTCGGGTATTCCTGATATTCCTTATGTCATGATTCCGGATGGAAGTTATGAGGGGTTCGAATTGAGAAAAGGTATGTGGGTACATGTGGAAAAGGTTTTTGACCATATGTATGAACAAGGGGAATTCCCACGTCCCATGCCTGTATTGGATGATAGGAAAGGAAAGAGTATTATTGATAAATAGGTTTTCAAGTTTCCTTTGGAAACCTTAAAAGCCCATAGGTTTATAGATCATAGTTCTTAAGTGGGTGTAATATTTAGGGGGAATAAATTGCACTGTTGTATTTTTTGATGTGATTGAGAATCAATTTTTATCTCGAAATCTAAACATCTATCTTACAATGGAATTTCAACTCCTACAACTACTTTGAACCTTGCCTTATTCATATTGGATCTCATTTGGGTTACGAAATCCACTCTGACCAATCTGAAAACACCCCAACCTATTTTATCTATCCCTAGGAATAATTCATTAAATAACTTGGTGTTTTCGCTATAAAGGACATTTGTTCCTGCTACCAAGCCCCATTGGAGTTTTCTGATGCCCGGAATTTTACCTAAGATCACACCATCGAAATGATGTTCCCATTGCAATTTTGCATAAGGCTGTGTTGTACTGTTTTCATAAAAATCCAAGGTTCTGAATTGGTCCAAATACCTGAGCATGAAATTGACGACAGAGGTATTTCCATTGAAATGATGAAAATCCGAAAAAGGAACCTCCTTTTTAGATAAAAACATTCCTCCCTCCAAATTGTAGCGGGAAGTACCCGCCATTCCTAATTTTATATAATCCTTTAGTGCTATGGAGACAAAATCAAAATCCGTATCTCCTCCGGCAATAGGCAAACCCCTTCTATAAGATATATAAATGGTAGGAATATCAGAACCCAAAATAAATTTCCTATTAGGATAACTAAGGAATTTCTGCCTAAACCTGATGCGTAAATCCAGCCCGATTGTTAATGCCTGATGTGTTTCAAAAGGGGCATCCTCATAGTTTCTGAAATCTGTGGGATTATTAGAGAAATAAAGATCCTCTTTGAAAAAATAACTGTGATTCGTCGTATTGAACAAGGGTTTCCTATGTGAATATTCAATGAATCCATCAAGGAAAAGCCCATTGATTAATTCTGATTTGGCCCTTATTTTCGTGTAATATTTGTCATAATATTTAGTGTTGTTCTTTTTGAACAAGAGGGAAGCGAATGTATTCTGAACGGCAGTAATATCTTCTTCCTCATTGAACTGTACAGCCATCCGTCCGCCTTCTATGGAGAAGTTGGTATATTTGGTTTTATTTAGATTGTACTCCAAGCCTAATTTTCCCCGTGTCTGTTTGTCCGAAAAACCATAAATGACTTTACTTTCAAGATTGAGGTAACGGTAGCCATTCTTGTCGAATTGCTTCCCGAATGTCCCCCCGAGATTAGTGAAATATCCTTGGATTGCGTTAAAACTCAGTGCGGCTATTGGTGAGTCAACAGTCAGATTCCATTTTTTATATGAACGGTTATAGGTATAACCCGTAATGGCATTCATGAATTTGAATTTATTACTAATCCTGTCCATGGAGTCCAAAAATTCCTTGGAAACCCAAACTTTCTGCAAGCTGTCTTTTTTTACATAATCCTTTACCTCTTCCACCGTCAAAGGAATAGGGCGCACCGCTTCCCAATAACTGGAATCTTTTGTGTTCGCTTCTTTGTCCACCTTAAGGATTTCATTGGTAAAAAACTTACTTCCTAAGTTAGGTTCGATATCATAGGAACTATAGACTCCAGTAAAATCGCCCTTGATTTTGATTCCGAATAATTTCAATTTAAAATTAACGGCTCTGGACACAGGCAGCCAAACATCGGGTTCTTTTACAGGAATATATACTTGCCTTAGGAACATCGTGTCCAGAATCGGTTGCCCGAAAGCCTCTCCGTTCGTTTGCATATCCAAACTGTGGATATTCCATAAATCCTCTATTATATATATGTGTCCCTCTAAGGATGGGTCAGTGTCCCGCTTCCGTATGACCTTGATTTTATTTATCAATCTACCCGCGTCATCTACGAACGCTCCCTCCAATTTATATTTATAATAGGCAAAAGCATTATTGGCAATGGGAGAAACGATTTTCCTACCCAATTCATCATAGGTATTCTTATAAAAATTGAAATCCATGACATTGGCTTGATTAAAACTAAAACCATTGTCGTCACCACTTACTTTGGAAGAAATCATTTCTTCATTGAACTGGTCCGGAGCTCTATAATACAATTTGGAAACACTCTCGGATAAATAAACGATGCCTTGCCCGGTCGTATCCAAAATCCCGCCCAAATCCCCTATGTCAATTCCCATGAATTTCTTAGGAACATCCGCCACTTTTTGGTTGCCCTTAATATAAACATCACAACTGTATTCCTCAACCTGATTCAGATAATAATCCCTTTTCGCAATTGCCTTACGGATAATGGCATAGGCAGGATCTTCTCCATCCGCAGTTACCACGATTTCTTGTAATCCTACAGATTGTTCAGACAATACGACATCTAATACGATAGGTTGATCCTTAAATTCTATTTTCTTGACTAATTGTTCATAACCAACATATTGGAAAATGACTTCATAGCTTCCCGGTTCGGCATCCAATTCATAATATCCCTCAACATTGGAAGTTGTACCCAAAGAAGAATTTTTAATGTAAATGGTAGCAAAAGACAATACCTCCCCTCTTTCATCAGTGATTTGTCCCGATAATTGTGCCTTTAGGGCAGTAGAAAAAAAGAATAAGGATAGAAGAACAATAAAGAATTTAGATTCCATTAGGATTATGGTATTTTTGCCCAGCTAAGCAGGGTAGGGATTTAAAGATATTCAGAGTCAGGGATAAAATATGAATATCTCATTTTTATTGAAAAGATAATTGTTATCCGACTACCTATTTTTATCACAATAATAACGGTAATTGTTTACTAAATGCAAATTGCCCTTAGGATATTTAACATCAAATTATGAGTATTTGGAAACAGGATTTTTCCTTGGAAGATATTAATAACTCAGATATCAAGACTTTGGTACATCATATTGGGATTGAGTTCATAGAAATAGGAGATGATTATCTCAAGGCTAAAATGCCGGTTGATTACAGGACGGTACAGCCTTTTGGATTGCTTCACGGTGGTGCTTCTGCTGTTCTGGCAGAAACTTTGGGAAGTGTTGCTTCGAATATGTGTTTGGAGGATGTTAGGGGAAATGCGGCTGTAGGAGTGGAAATAAATGCGAATCATTTAAGGCCTGCAAGGTCGGGGTTTGTTTATGGAACGGCCTATCCGATTAAGTTAGGAAACAAAATACATGTTTGGAGAATCACCATTAATGATGAAAAAGAACGGCAAATATGTGAAAGCCGCCTTACAACCGCCATCATTGACATTAAAAAGACAAAATGATTTTTTACCCAGTAGAATAATAGACTTTAAATGGCTTACTTTGCAATAAAATTAAATAAGCATGAATCGTATATTAAGCATTATATTTTTATTCATAACTATTTCCTTACAAGCCCAAGATTATAACCTGACTAAAATAGGTGGCTTGGATTATGACCAGAATGTTTCGGATATTTGGGGGTATGTAGATGCCGAAGGTACAGAATATGCCATAATGGGAATAGGGAACGGAACAGCTATTATCAGTTTGGCAGACCCTACGAACCCTGTCGAGGTAGCATTTGTTGGAGGAGGAAATTCTATTTGGAGAGACATGAAGACTTGGGGAGATTACGCCTATATAACTACGGAAGCTGCTGATGGTGTACTGATCATAGACCTTTCGGATATACAGAATGGTAACCAAACCTCTAGTTTCTACACACCTACTTTGAATATTAATGGGAATCCGGGTACGCTCCAAACAATTCACAACCTTTATATAGATGAGAATGGCTATATGTATATAGCAGGTTCCAATTTGAACAGTGGAGGCGTTCTTATTTTTGATTTGAACAATGATCCTGAAAATCCGATTTTTGTAGGAGCATGTGAAGCCATTTATTCACATGATGTATATGTCCGTAATGATACTGTTTGGAGCTCAAACGTTAATGATGATAACTTTTCAGCAATTGATGTATCTGATAAGGCGAATCCTGTAACTTTGTCTTATACCAATACATCCTTTTTATTTACACATAATGCTTGGCTTTCCGATAGCGGACAACATTTATTCACAACGGATGAAAGAAACAATGCCAATGTTGATTCATATGATGTTTCTGATGTTAATAATATAGAACGTTTGGATACTTGGCATCCTCTGGATACAGAAGGTACGAATGTGGTTCCCCATAATGTACACGTAAAAGATGATTACCTGGTAATTTCATATTATACAGATGGATTAAAGATAGTGGATGCTCACCGCCCACATAACTTAGTTGAAGTAGGAAGTTATGATACTTATTTGGGAGATGGCGGAGGAACGGAAGGTTGTTGGGGAGCTTATCCTTTCCTTCCCTCTGGGAGAATAATAGCTTCCGATATTGCTACAGGCTTATATGTCTTTGATGTTGAATATGTGAGAGCATGTTATCTGGAAGGAAATGTAGTGGATCAATTGACCCAAATCCCATTGAATGCAGTTACTATTGAAATATCGTCTTCTCCACTTCTTACAGAAGAAAGCAAAAGTAATGGAGATTATGCCATGGGACAAGTCACCCCCGGTGTTTTTGATGTTACTTATTCCAAGCCGGGTTATTTTCCCCAAACGATTTCAGTTACGTTGACCAATGGTGTAGTGACCATACAGGACGTTGAGTTAGTTCCTATGGTTCCGACTTCCGCTTCCGGTATTGTCAGAACATTATCAAATGGTACTCCGATAGAGAATGCTAGTGTAAGGTTAGGGAATGATGATTTTACCTTTTTACTTACTACGGATTCTAATGGAGAATTTTCTATTAATGATATTTTTGCGGCAGAATATACAGTTTATGCTGGCAAGTGGGGATATACTACAGAAGAAGTTGCATTTTCAATAGGATTAGGCACTACAAACTCAGTAATAATAGAATTGGAGGAAGCTTATGAA
>JAHDHJ010000177.1:0-5683 GCA_020631375.1 Saprospiraceae bacterium
ATATCTGCCTATGATATTGGGAACGGATATGTGCAGGACATTTCTATACTGGATAAGGAGGGGATATTTTTATTGATGAAAACCGGACTTCTAAAATTAAATCCCAATAATGATGGCTTGAATGCTATTTGGTTATTATATAAGAGTATATCAAAATTAAAAGAAGATAAGGAAGGCAATTTATGGGTAAGTACCTTGAATCAAGGAATATTCTTAAGCCCAAATAGGATTATACTAGAGAAAAAGAAAAATGATACTGATTTTCAATTTTCAGTTATGGACAAATTAGGGCATGTATATGCCATAGATGCCAAATGTGATTTGCATGACCTCGACAATAAAAAAAGAAATCCTATCAAGACAAAGAATCCCAGCCCCGGCCCTATTTCATATGATCCATTTAAACATATGATTTATGGAAGTTATTTAAATAATTTTACATATGGCTTATCGGAAAAAAAATTACTTTTATCCGAAGATGTTGTACTCGGTTATAAAAAAAGAATATGTTTGGACGAGAATACGATACTTTCTACCGGACCTCAAAATGCAAGGATTTATTTTTTGGATTCTTATAATAAAATAGGAAAACAATATTACTCTGATTCTATTAAATATCATATAAAAGAAAATTGTGTTTATTTGCAACTTAGGAAGAAAAGGTCAAAACACATTGCCATAGAAAATAATACCGGTTATTTTTATATAGATTATATTGATGGATTGTTTTACCATACTCCTGTCGAAGC
Organism: Saprospiraceae bacterium; assembly: GCA_020631375.1. Classification (GTDB taxonomy): domain Bacteria; phylum Bacteroidota; class Bacteroidia; order Chitinophagales; family Saprospiraceae; genus JAHDCE01. The sequence goes on from JAHDHJ010000177.1 coordinate 750, forward strand.
CAAAGAAATAAAAATAAATGGAAAACCTGTTTTAGCCTCCTATTTATTATCAGATGATTCTACCGGGATTTGGGCAGGTACGAAAGATGGTTGGTTGTATAAAATAGAAAAAGGGAAGGTTATTTATTCTTATGAAGTAGGATACTCCATAAATAGAATTGCCAAATGGAATGATTATCTTTTTTTAGCAAAAGAGAATGAAATTATTAAATTTCATGTCCGAACAAAAAAAGAAGAAATAATTAATCATTTAGACGGATTGCCCAAGGAAAGTATCATAGATATTTATGTTTTTAATGACACTCTTAAAATTGTGTCTGACCATACTTATACGGTTATGCCTTGCAATTACAGCCATAGGAACACGGTGCCTCCACTATGTTATATCAGTGCTTTTTCTTTGAATGGAGAACCCATGAGCCTAAAACCTAAATACACGCTAACCCATGCTGAGAATAACTTTGGCATACATTATAGGGCATTGTCTTACAGGAGCCAAAAAACATTTAAGTACCAATATCGGATGAAAGGAATTTCGGAGGAATGGACGGTCTTGGATAATTATGATTCGGACGTTAAGTTTTTTAATATCAAGCCGGGAGATTATACTTTTGAAGTTGTGGCATGCAATGAAGATGGGATTTGTTCGGAAATTAACCGATTGGAAATTAAAATTAAAAAACCATTTTACCAGATGGTTTGGTTTTATTTCTTATTAATAATTCTTTCTGGTTTTATGGCTGCTTTCATCGCTAGGAGGAGATTGAAGGTTGCAAAGGAAAAAGAAATGTTACAAAAGGAAGTTTATAAAGCAAAGGTCACGGCTTTCCGTTCCCAAATGAATCCGCATTTTATTTTTAATGCTTTGAATACGATTCAGAATTTTATTTATAAAAATAAAGACAAAAATAAAACGAATGAATATTTGGCGGACTTCGCAGATTTGATTAGGAGTTTCCTCAATCAAAGCAAGTATGATAATATTACATTACAAGAGGAAATAGATTCCTTGTCCCTATATCTGAAATTGGAAAAAATGAGATTTGGAGAGAATTTCAATTATATAATTGAAAAAGGTTTACCCAAACCTCTTGATAGTTATAATATTCCGGTAATGCTTCTGCAACCATTTGTTGAAAATGGAATCAAACATGGATTGTTCCATAAAAAGGGAAAACAAGAAATACAAATCCATTTTTTTGAACAAAAAAATAATTTGTATTGTGATGTCATTGATAATGGGATAGGTAGGAAAGCCGCATCAGAAATTACAAATCAGAAAAATAATCACAATTGCCACAACAGCCATACTGGATCGGATAAAATTGATAAATACATACAGGGATAAAAAAATCACTATTGGGATAATTGATCTTTTGGATGGGAATGGAATAGCTTGTGGGACAAAAGTCACTATTAGGATTCCTTTATAAAATAAAAATTACCTCATCCCCAAAATCAAACCCAAACTGGGCAAGGATTCCAAAACTTCTTTTTTATTCCAAGAAAGCCCTTGCTCATCTTTTTCCTTTTCCAAAGCGATTTGCCCTTTGGCAGCGAGTTTGAGCATTTGTTCTTTTTCTGCATTTGGGAAACGGGAAAAAGTACGTCGCAAAACAGGAAGAATGTCCCTGAAAATATCAAAGGGAACTTGGTTCATCCATTTGTCCAAAACATTCCAAAGCGAGGGGTCATGAATCAGTACCAGACCACTGCCATGAAGAAATCCCGCTATCCAATAAGCGGCATCCAAATGATTATTCCCTCGGGATAATGCACGGCTCATCCTCAGGTTGGTTTCTTCTTCGCTGATGTGTTTTTTATCATATAAAATCCGGGAAGCAGCACCCACTAGGATTCCGTTGATGGAATTATTATTCGCTATTTTTTCCAATGCTCCCAACCACGCTTTGATATGTTCAGGATTATCAATTAATGAAATCTGGTAATCCGTAGAAGAAATTTCATTGAACATTTCCATGGCAGCTTCTTCATTCATGGAAGCACAAGCATTCGGTAAACCGATACAAACCCGTGGGATAATCTGATCCAATTGTTTTTGCAAGGAAGATAAATCCGCTTGTCGGGTATTCGCATACTTAATGGCTTCCACTAGATTGGGAATGGCTTGCATCAGATGCGAAATGTCTTGGGTAACCGCAGCGGAATCTTGGAATACACGTAAAAGCATATCCATGATCTGGGGCAGGTTCGCCTTGATGGTTTGGCTGATGAGTTTTGTGATTTCTGGTAGCTCTGTCGTTTCCGCAGCGACTTTTATGATATAATTAGCGGAAGCGGATTCTACGGTATTGCCCCACATTCCTGCCTCTATAATCGTAATGGCAAAATCCGGCCGCCACCTCAATTTCCACATTTCCTTAAAATCCCCTTGTGTCCTAGCAAAATATCTCCGTCTGGATGTTTTGACTTGTCCCCATTTAATTCCCAAAATATTCATGCGGTGGAGCAGGCGGCTCGCATTCAACTGGGACTCTTTCCTCAAATCCAATTCCCTTTCTTCCGGTTCGAGGGAATTTCGGTATTTGCTCATGCGGGCGGATTTGATTTGTTTTTCCAAATCACTTTGTAGTGGAATAACGGGGATTTCTTCCGGAACCTTGCCCATTACGTCACCAATAATTAATTTTTTTTCCACCAGTTCCATCATACTATCATAACCATCGCAGAAAATAGTAACAGCAGATTCGTAGAGTTCATTCATTCCGGGAACGGACAAACCCCGCATTGCCGCCAAGGTTTCGGATAGCCTTACGGCTTCAATGACATGGGCGGAAGAAGCGTCCATATCCTCGTTCCTGAACAATCTGGCAACTTTGGTCATCCAACGGACGACCACATCTTTCCTATTGCTGAAAAGCATCTTATACCAAGCAGGAGAAACCACTCCGGCACCATAACCGCTACTCACTGCCAAGCGGTCGAATGTCCAAGGAACCCAAGTCGCCTTGACGGAAGTCTTTTTTATTCCTCTTAATAATTTATTGTCATTAGTGGCTTTGAATGCTTTCATGTCCTTGAGTACCGGACCATGCCAAGCACCACAAACGATAGCTATCTTCTTATATTCTTTTTCTGCTTTACGGATAACCTTGCGCATATATGCTTCCCGCAATAATGTCCTTGGTGTTTCTTGTTTTCCCAATTCATTTCTAAGGGCTTCCATTAAATCCATGACCGCATCAAAGGTTTCCGTATGGGCATCCCTTTGTTCGAAAGTGATTTCCCACCATCGTTCGCTATCATCGTATCCGGCTAATTTTGCTGCATATCCGAGAGGATCATTAATGACATTCTTGTCCGTTTTTTCTTCCTTGGATTCTTTTTGCTCTATGGCAATTTGTTGTTCATTCTGTTCTTGCTCATCCAAGGTGAAATGTATGCCTTGCGGCAAATCCATGAATTGTACGGACACCTTATTTTTCAAACCATATTTCATGGCTTGCCATTCAGGAGAGAAAGTAGCAAATGGGAAATAGGAAGCTTGCTTGGGATTCTTAGGATTGTACATCAATATGGCTACCGGAGGTTTCAGTCCCTCATTAGCAACATGATGGATGATATTTTCTGCATCGGCAGGACCTTCTATGATAATACAATCCGGTTCCATCTCAATCAGAGCTTTCTTGAGGGATTTTGCCGAACCTGGACCATGATGTCGTATGCCGAATACTTTTAGCAATGTGGTATTTTTTAAAACCCAAATCTACGACTACTTTGGCATTTAAAAAGGGTTTATTGGGTTTTTCCGTTTTGGACTTTACAAACAGCCCAGAATATTAGTCTCTATCCTTTCTTTGATATTGGAATTATCATTTTTTTCAAATGCCTTTCCTGTTAGTTTTTCATATAATTCTATATAGCGTTCGGATGCTTTCCAAATGAAATCATCGGGCATGATGGGCATGATTTGACCTTCTTTTCCTTGGAAACCGTTTTCCATGAGCCATTCCCTTACGAATTCCTTGGAAAGTTGTTTTTGTGCTTCTCCCTTGGCTTGCCTTTCTTCATAGCCATCCGCATAGAAATACCTGGAACTATCGGGCGTATGTATTTCATCTATCAATACGACTTCGCCATTGAGCATTCCGAATTCATATTTGGTATCAACTAGAATCAAACCTTGCTTAGCTGCCATCTCTGTTCCTCTTTGGAAAACTTTGCGAGTATAATCTTCAAGCGTTGCATAAATTTCAGGACTGACAATGCCCTTTGTTAAAATATCTTCCTTGGAAATGTCTTCGTCATGTCCTTCTTCTGCCTTAGTCGCTGGAGTGATGATAGGAGAGGGGAATTTATCATGTTCTTTCATGCCTTCCGGCAATGTAACTCCACAAAGTTCTCTCCCTCCAGCCTTGTATGTCCGCCAAGCATGACCTGTTAGGTATCCACGGATAACCATTTCAATCCGAATGGGTTCACAGGAATGTCCAATGGTTACATTGGGGTCGGGTACTTTCTGTATCCAATTCGGACAAATATCTTCTGTATTCTTAATGAACCAAGAAGCAATTTGATTCAAAACTTGCCCCTTGTAGGGAATGGGTCTAGGGAGGATGTGGTCAAATGCGGAAATCCTATCAGTGGCGACCATGACGAGGTCATTACCTATGGAATAAACATCCCTTACTTTTCCTTTGTAAAAGTTGGTTTGTCCCTTGAATCGGAACTGGGTTTCTAGTATGCACTGGCTTTCTATAGACATTGGTGGACCTGCGGTTTGTTATTTAGCTACAAAAATAACATTCTCTATTGTCTGGGGAAGATATTAGGGCATCTTATTATAATTTTTTTCTTGGAGAAGTTGTTTTGAGTGTAACTATAAGGAATAAACAACTTCCTCTTATTATCCGAATAATAACAACTTTTTTGAAGATTATAAATTTCTATTTCCACATTCAAATCATTTTCTA
>JAHDHJ010000177.1:5783-9173 GCA_020631375.1 Saprospiraceae bacterium
TTGATTGATTGATTGATATTCAACAAAGCTGTTATTAATGATTTTTATTCAAAAAAAGTTAATAATGGATGTATTTTATCTGTGTCACAAAATGATGTATTTTTAAAAAATAATCTTCTTTTCTGGTATGGTTTAAGCTTATGAAATTGTGATCAAGCATTTTCAAAAATAAACTTATATATTATGGTTAATTATATACTTAGAGGGGTTATATTCTTATTGCTTAGCCTTATTTTCGGAAACACATTATTTGCCCAACAATATGATGTTGAATGGGGGATGTATCCTTCTGCTAATGGTAGAACTTTTACAGAAATTCAAGATGGCTATATTTATACTATTTCTGATCATGAAGATTATAGCCCTTCATCTACTAATGGGACAACGAAACTGGGAGATTCTAACCTATTTCTTACTAAACACTCTGCAGAGGATGGATCATTAATCTATTCTACTTGGATTGGAGGAGAAACAGAAGATTGGCTAGCTAATTTTGCTATAGTGAATGGCTATGTATATCTTTCTCCTTTTGTAACTGAATCTACTATTGATGGTAGTTTTCCAATAATAAATGGAAATGGATATACACCAGGGAATGATTCAGATGCTGTTTTAGTCATTATAGATCCTGATGGAAACATTATTAAAAGTACTTATTATGGAGGACTGAATTATGATGTTACAACTAGCCTTGCCTATATGGATGGCCATATTTATACCTTAGTAGTAGTAGACGGAGATAATTTTCCTGTTACAGATGGTAGCACAGCCCAATCCCCCGGTAATTATCATTTAGTTTTATCTAAGTTTGATTTGAGTGGAAACCTAGTTAAAAACACTTTTCTTAGAGCTAGCACAGATTACAACTGGCTTATTGAAATAGGAAAATTAAAAGTGTTTGAAGGGCATTTATATTTATTTGACCGGATTAATTCAGGCATATACAATAGTACGGATGGTTCATCATATTTGGGTGGAGTTGGTGCCTATTTACAAAAAATAGATGGGGACTTGAACGTAGTATTTGAAAAATATATTGGAACCAGTGGGGATGATTACCCTGGGTTTTTAACAGTTTATAATGGTGATGTCTACATCTCTGGTCGTACTAATTCAGTAGGTTTTCCTGTAACTAATGGCTCTACCTTTGATCCAGCATACCCTATTGGTAATGGCTACCTAATGAAACTCGATGCAGATGGAAATACCCTTTATTCTACCTATACTGGAGAACCCCGATCTTATATTACAACCGATGGACAATTTTTGTATTCAGCATCAAATGCAAGTATCCCCTATCTAGCTACCTCAGATGGAACATCTGGAGCTGGAGGTATAAACAAATATAACTTATACTTTTCTAAAAGACCCTTAGATGATTTAGAGAATCCAGTTTTTTCTTCATATCTTATACAGGATAATGGAACAAATTTCGGTTGGGGTATTGTATTCTCCCTTCAAAATGAGAACGTATTCTTTTTTGTAGATACGGGAAAAACAGATATAGAAACAACAAATGGTTCTACTTACAATGGTAGTAATAAAGATATGCTTATGATTGTATTAGCTCCTGATGGGTCTAAAATTGAACAATCATATTGGGGGGGAGCAGAATGGGAAGAGTCGATTAGACATACAAAAGGTGTCTTCGATGGATGTAATATATATGGAGTAATGACTACGCAATCTGCCACAATAAATGGAAATGCAACGATTGTTGAAAACCCTCTTTTACCAAATCCTTCTTGGTTGGGAAATGATCAGACTACTCTTATTCTAAAATTCAATTTAAATCAAGACTTCCCCACAGAAAACACCCTAACACCCATTACACAATCCCCCTGTATCAATGGCTTAATGGAAGAGATAGATGGTAATCCCATCAAATCCCCTAACGGAGTTCTAACGGCAGATTACCAATGGCAGGATTCTATTTCAGGCGGAAATTGGTCTGATATCTCAGGTGCAAAAGCACAGAATTTCACCCCAGAATCCAGTGCCACAGATACATATTATCGTAGGGTGGCCTATGATTTATGCGCTGGTAGTATACACAGTATATCTAATGAATCCCTTGTAGTAGGAAGCGGTATTACGGCAGCCGACGTGGATGGAGGAGAACCATTCTATGTATGTTCAGGAGACTCCGTAGTCATAGGGGCATTACCCGAACCGGCAAGTGGAGGACTAAGTCCGTATAACTATACTTGGGACAATGGAGCTGCATTCGTAGCACCCAGCACTATCAATGACCCCAATCCCACAGTAGCAGTTACGGAAAGTACGATATTCACCTTATTGGTAGATGATGCCAACCTATGTAATAGTATTGGTCAGGCTGTAGTTATTGTTCCAAGTCCAGATGCGGGACCAGATGTATCATTCTGTACGGGAACTCCCGGTGTTCAGATAGGCAAACCCGGCCTTCCAGTTAGCAGTGGTGTCACTTACTCTTGGGCTCCAGCTGCAGGACTGAGTTGTACTACTTGTGCCCAACCAATTGCCTCTCCCTCAAACACAGAAACCTATACACTTACTATATCAGTTCCCTTACAGTCCGGAGGAGGCTCTTGTGATTTAACAGATGATGTAGTAGTTAGTGTGGGATCAGCACCCACTGCAAACTTTGCAGGTCCAGATTTAGTACTCTGTCAAGGCATTACGGCGACGATAGGAACTCCTGCCGAAGCGGGTTATGAATATACTTGGGCACCAGGTGTATCAATTACAAGAAATGACACATCGAGTACAGTATTCTCAGCGGATAAATTGGATTTGCATACATATTATCTTACTGCAAATCAGGGTGGTTGTACTTATATAGATGAAATGGATATTGCAGTGATACAAGCTAATGCAGGGGGGGATGGCTGCGGACCAAGGATATTAGGGAGTAATGATGGGACTCCCAATATCACAGAAACATATAACTGGACAATAATTTCAGGACCAGGAACTTTTACTAGTGCAACGAATATACCCAACCCTACAGTTTCTGCTTCCGTGGGCGGCACGACAATATATGAATTGGAATCCTGCTATAACGGAACCTGCTGTACGGATCAAGTAGAAGTACCGGATTGTGGATGTAATGTTTTAATCTCTACAGATGCTTCGTTTGTATGCCCTAGTACTAATATAGGTCCTGTTTCCTTAACCGCCAGTATCGCAGGATTCACAGGAGGAGTTACATATTCATGGACACCGATGGCGGGCTTGTCCGATTATACAAGTAAAACCGTAAGCCTTACGGATAATGTGAATCGTACCTATATGGTAGAAGTAACGAGTGTATTAGATCCTACTTATACTTGTTCAGGTACGGTTGAAGTCAATGATTCACTATGGGTTTTGCCTACATTCACCTCTCCTAGTCCGACAATTTGTCCA
>JAHDHJ010000178.1 GCA_020631375.1 Saprospiraceae bacterium
TGAATAACAAGGCAAAAAACGTAGGCGATGCAGGGCATCGACGAGGCTTTTTAACTCAGTTAATTGCAAAAAATTGGATATTTATTTGTTCGCCATTCCTAAGACTTAGACAAGTAACTTTACACTCACTTTAAAATAAGACAAATGCCTCACATTCTTGACTTACTTAATTTCAAATCAACAAAAGAACGAGATGACTTTATCATAGCAATTCTTGTCGTAGCTTTCTTTGCTTGGTTATTATGGTGGTTATATCCACGATTCATGACTCAAGATACACCTTCTCTCTTGCCTGATAATTCCTCTAATGCAATAGCTGTAATAGATACAAATAAAGATAGTGACGGTGATGGCATATTCGACGATAAAGACGAGTGTATAGATATAGCAGGACTCGCTCCCTCTGGTTGTCCCAAGGACAGTGATGGAGATGGTGTTTATGACTCAAATGATAAATGCCCTCAAATCAAAGGGTTGGCTACAAATAACGGATGTCCCACGGATAGCGACGGAGATGGTGTTTATGACATAAATGATAAATGCCCTAAATTCAAGGGGCTGGCTATAAATAATGGTTGTCCGCCCGATAGTGATGGGGACGGTTTCCACGACTTACTCGATAGATGCCCTAAGAATGCAGGAAAAGGCACAAATGATGGTTGCCCAACTATAAAAATAGAAGAAGAGGATAAAAAAGTTCTGGAGGAAGCAATACAAAGCGTAGAATTTGAAACCGCCAGTGCAAAACTTAAGCGTACTTCACGTTCCACACTTTACAGAATTGCTAAAATTCTGAATAAATACCCTGATTATAAATTAAAAATAACAGGACACACTGACAATCAAGGAGATAACGACTCAAACTTATTATTATCTGAAAACAGAGCTAAATCTTGTATGGAGTATCTTATTAGTCAGGGAATAAACGAGGATAGGATTTCCTACAAAGGAAGCGGTTCCAAGCAGCCGATAGACAGTAATGAGACCGAGGAAGGAAAAGCAAAAAACAGACGGGTTGAATTTAAATTACATCACTAAGAAGCTGTTTTAATTTGGCTTTTGAAAATTGTTATAGTCAATTTTTTCATTGATTGAGGCACAAAAAGCGGAGCTACGCCGTAGCGTAGTGAGCATTTTTGGAACGAAAAGCAGTGAACAAAGGGGCATAACAAATTCTAAGTGTTAAATTAAAGCAGCTTCTAAAGACACACCCACCCTGTAGACAATAAAGGGAGTGGAATCTAGGTTCCGCTCCTCTTTTTTATTCAACAGCCTTTATCCCAAATGGAATAAAGGCTGTCTTTGTCTTTACATTTTTATCTTATATTACATCAAATGCTTTCGCCAATGATGTCAATGAAAACGGTAATGCTACCCAAAACCATTCATCTACATATATGAGCATAAAAACAGTAATAGCAGTAGTTACGAAGAAAACCAACCACCAAAACATCGGAGAACTTTTACTTTCTGTAGCCATTTTATATAAAATTGATCGTTATCTAATTAATTGATTCTGCAAAAATAAGATTTTAGTGCTAAGAGTGAATATTGTTTACAATATATTTTATAATTTAAGTTGCGGATGAATCCGCAAAGTCCATAGTAATTCATAGTTTTTAAGAACGAATGCCTAATATTGTCAAAACTATGGTTTATCCTCTATGAAACCATTTACCTTACATTTTCACGCAACTTGCAATTCATAACAATCAGGAATAAAACAAATATGCTAATAAAAAGGATCATTCTCTTGCTTTGTATTTTATTCACAAGCCTATTTTTTTCTTCTTGCAAGAAAGAGAGAATAAAATTGCCTTGGATAGAAATTGACACACCATCTTCTTATAAAATAACGGACATCCATTTCCAAAATGAAGAAATAGGCTACATTTCCGCAGGAAAGGATTGGTCATATGGTGAAATCCTGACTACAGAAGATGGAGGAGAAACTTGGATAACGGACTCTATTGATAGATATATCGTTTCCGGAATCACTGAGGACAAGGATGGCATGATTCACTTTAATGGCTTCTTCGGTTTATATGGGCATTGGGGAATCGACGGATGGGAAACCTACAGTTTGGACAGTTATTCCCCTTATGATGACATTTCAGTCATTGATGGAAATAAAATATTTTCGGTTTCGGGAGAAGCTTTCAATACGGGCATCATTACAGTAAATGATTATTTTGGAAATATTATTTCCTCCCAAAAATTCGACCATGATTTTGAAGCGATAGACCACGTCGATGAAAATAATATCGTAGCCTGTGGTTATGGGCAAATCATCCATTCCAAAGATGGAGGCAATACCTGGGACATACTTCCCATTACCGGAGATTATTTCAAGGATGTGCAATTCATTGATGAAAATGTCGGATATATCTGCGGATATAATGGAAGCATTCTTAAATCCACTAACGCCGGAGCGAGTTGGAATTTCCTAAGGGACGGAGATAAAATCCTTGTCAAGGACAAACGTTTTGCAGCCTTACATTTTGTAGATGAGGAATTAGGATTCCTAGTAGGGAATGGCGGATTATGTTGGCGTACCATAAATGGTGGAGATAAATGGCAGGTCGTGAAAAATCTTCCCGATTATGATTTCACCACTGTCTTTACTTTTGACAACCACGCTTTTATCGGATCAAAAGAGGGAAAACTCCTTAGGTTGGATTATTGACTAGATATTTAACATCCATCTAACTCGTATGGTCTGCAATCACTTTCCACTTTCCCTTTATCTTTTTTACAAGCAATAAAAAATGTCCGTCCAAAACTTCTCCCGATTCCCTTGTCAAAATAAATTTTCCGCTAACCATCACGATTTTACGGCTATGCTTATCCACTTCTAATAATTCAAATGCCAAATGCCCCATTGCTGCCTTATCTGGATAACCTTTTTTATAATTATCCAAAGTATTTTGCCAACCATAAGTCACTCCTTTTGAACCAATGAATTGCAATTTATCCGATTTCCAATAGCCCTCCATGAAAGCCGGAATATCTCCCTTGTTCCAATCCATCACTTGTTGGTTCAATAATTTCTTTACATCTTCTTCCGCCTTTACTTGTGCATCCATATTGAGCGTAAGCAAAATAAAAACAAGGAAAGATATGAGGCGAATATTCAGCATAGTAAATCTCATGTTCTATTTTTTTTAGTAAAATTCACAAATTTTCCATCATTCGATACATATAAGGATAGAAATTATTTTGAATTCACTACATTTAGTCTTTTGGAAACAGAAACTGTTAGACTAACAAAGCAAAATCAATGGAAATATTAGGAGATATATTTAGGGGTTTATTGGGAATGGCAGCTATGATTGGCATTGCCTACCTTTTGAGTGCCCATAAAAAAGACATCAATTGGAAACTCGTTGCAAAGGGTTTGGTCTTACAATTGGTACTTGCATTCCTAATGTTGAAAGTACCTTTTGTAAGGGCTGTTTTCCAATATATTGCAGATGCTTTCGTAACTCTTCTAGGATTTACTGACGAGGGCGTAAAATTTGTGTTCGGAAACTTATGGTATGATGCCACAGGGTTTGCGAACCTCACTTTGGATCCGGATACAAATGAAGTGGTAGAAAGCAAGAACATGGCTTTCCCTTTCATGTTTGCCTTTAGGGTTTTGCCTACGGTTGTTTTCTTTTCCGCATTTTCTGCCATGTTGTATTATTTGGGCATTCTCCAAAAAATCATCTTTGCTTTTGCTTGGTTAATGAGTAAAGTCATGAAGCTATCCGGAGCGGAAAGTATTGCGGCGGCAGCCAATGTTTTTATTGGGCAAACAGAAGCACCATTGGTCATAAAACCTTATTTGGACAAAATGACCAAATCGGAAATCATGTGCCTGATGACCGGAGGAATGGCAACGATAGCAGGCGGTGTTTTCGCCTTGTTCGTCATTTTCTTAGGGGATGAATTCGCCATACATTTCCTCATCGCTTCCATCGTTTCGGCTCCGGCAGCCATCGTAGCCGCCAAAATCATGTATCCGGAAGTCAACGAAGATGAAATCAATACTGATTTGAACGTCCCCAAGGATAAAATTGGTGTAAACCTACTAGATGCTATTTCCCGAGGAACGACAGACGGGATAAAACTGGCGGTAAACGTGGGTGCAATGCTTATCGTATTCATTGCCTTGGTGGCTTTCGCCAATTATGGACTCTTCAAATTTGGTAATTTCACAGGTTTGAACGACCTTATTTCCAGTGCCACAAGTGGCAATTTCCAGAGCCTTTCCCTTGAGTATTTATTGGGAATGCTCTTTGCTCCCATTGCTTGGCTGTTAGGTGTCCCTGTACAAGATATCACCCTTGTCGGGCAATTATTAGGCAAGAAGACTGTCGTCAATGAAGTAGTCGCTTATGTGGATTTGGGTATTTTCATGAAAGATACCGCTATTAATTTACATCCAAAATCTGTACTCATTGCTACTTATGCACTTTGTGGCTTCGCCAATTTCTCTTCCATAGGAATCCAAATCGGAGGGATCGGGGCAATAGCTCCGGAACAAAGGGGAACACTAGCCCAGTTCGGTTTCAGAGCCATGATTGGAGGAACGATCGCTTGTTTCCTAACGGCTGCTATTGCGGGAATGTTTTATAATATATAATAGTATTGAATATTTTTCAATCAAAATAAATTCCTAAAATATTTTTTCCGCTTGATAAAATATTGCCAAATGATACTTTTGGGATAAACCCCTTTGTTATCCATTTTGCCAATACTTACTTTTTCTATGGCTTCCATTTCTTCATAACTCTTATTCCTATAATCGGATTGCGAAGCAAAGAAATCCCAATGTGCGTTGACAATGGCTTTCGTATGGGCAAATTTTCCTTGCAACATAAAACGCAGTCCCGCCACTCCATCCAAGACGAGCCTCAATGGCAATAACCAAAACAATTTGCCACTTTTCTCATTTTTGAAAATCGTGACCAGACTGTTTCTAAAATTCAGATATGTTTTTCTGGGGTTCGTTGCAGCTAGTGTTCCACCGCCTACATGATAAACCACGGATTTGGGTTTGACCATGATTTTATAACCCGCCCGTTTCATTCTCCAACATAAATCTATCTCCTCCATATGGGCAAAATATCCGCCATCCAAACCACCTAGGGATTTGTACAAATCCGCACGGACAAACATCGCTGCGCCACTCGCCCAAAATACTTCTTCACTGGTATCATATTGTCCTTTGTCTTCCTCTGTCGTATCAAAAATCCGTCCCCTACAAAAAGGAAAACCCCATTTGTCTATCCATCCTCCTGCTCCACCGGCATATTCAAAATGATCCCGTTTTCCATGCGTCAGAATTTTGGGTTGGCAAGCACCGACGGTCTTATCCCTTTCCATGAGTTCGATAATCGGCTCTATCCAGCCTTTTTCCGGTTCGACATCTGAATTGAGCAATACGAAATAATCCGCATGCACTTTTTTCAATGCCTCATTGTATCCTTTGGCAAAACCGAAATTCTCCTTGAGTTGGATCAGTTTCACATCGGGGAAATTATTTTCCACGAAAACAGATGAGCCGTCTATAGAAGCATTGTCCGCCACATAGACATCCATATTCTCATAAGAACTGAACATCACAAAAGGCAAAAACTCCTTGAGGTAATCCCTCCCATTATAATTCAATATGACAACGGCAACCTTCGGTATCGGTTTTGTTTTTTCGACTTCCGTCTCAATTTTCGCACTTTCCCCAAGTACCGCCAAGGCATTCGCCTTGTCTTGGATCAATTGTTTTTTCAATGACTCCAAACCGGGGAATTTCTCATCATCCCTTATCCGCCTTACGAATTCGATTTTCAGGAGTTCTCCATAAATATCTTTGTCAAAATCAAAAATATTGACTTCACAGACATAATTGTTATGGTCTTCCAATGTCGGTCTGCGTCCCAAGTACAGCATGGCATCATAACGATGTTCATTATGGTGGGCATAAACTGCATAGATTCCATCACTCGGAATCAACTTATACTTGTTCTTCACTTTTAGGTTGGCTGTCGGAAAACCTATTTCCTTTCCTATTGCCTGCCCTCTCACCACTTCGCCCGTGAGTGTAAAATAATGGTTCAATAATTCCGTAGCCGGAATAATGTCTCCATTTGACAAAGCATTCCTAACTTTGGTGGAACTGACTGCTATATTTTCTACTTCCTGTTTGGAAATCTCCTCTACCTGATAACCTAATTCTTCCTGATATTCTTTCAACATTTCGATATTCCCTACTCTCTTGTTTCCGAATTTATGATCGTAACCTATCACGATTTTGGAGGGTTGGAAATATTTCACCAAGAAATTCTTAATATAATCTTCTGGAGATTGCAAGGAAAATTCTTTGGTAAAAGGAACGAAAACCAAGTGGTCTATTCCGTATCTATTCACCAATTCCACTTTTTCCTGCACCGTAGAAAGTAATTTCAGGCTGGTATCATTCGGATTTATCACCAAACGGGGATGCGGATGAAAAGTGATGAGAACACTTTCTCCTTCTACCTCCTTGGCAAGTTGGCGAAGCCGTTCTAGTATTTTCTGATGTCCTGTATGCACCCCATCGAATGAACCGATAGTGATAACGGCATTCTTAAATGTATCCAGTTTTGATAAATCAGTATATACTTTCATCTTATAGTTGAGATAGAAATGAAATCTAAGCTATCTTTTTGTATTCTCATTTGGTTCTAGAATGTGAATTTATACAATTCCTCGTTACCTTTGTTATCGAAGTTGTTTAAAATTGCTTGTTTATCTAATTTAAGCAACTTATATTTTAGAAAATAGGGACGCATTTCATTTTGTCGTTTTACCATTAGCCTATGCCAAGTCTTTGGGAGTTCTTGCCATATAGGTTCGACAACATGAATTACACACGAAAATACTGATAATGATCGAAGAAAAAAAAGTAGTTGAGGCACTCTGCAAGGTGAATGACCCGCAAACGGGTCAGGATATCATTACAAGAAGCATGGTCACGAATTTGAAAATAGATGGTAATAATGTAAACATGACCCTACTCTTGCCCAGTCTGAATTTCGAGGGAAAAGCGGAATTGAATTTTGCTATTATGGCAGAAGTTCAGAAATTCTATCCCAATGCTAATGTAAACGTCCATCTTTCAGCTCAAACAGCACAATCCCAGAAAGTGAATACCGCATTGCCACAAGTAAAGAATATCATTGCGGTAGCATCCGGAAAAGGTGGCGTTGGTAAATCTACGGTAGCCGTTAATTTGGCATTGGGATTAAAAGAATTAGGGGCAAGGGTCGGTCTGATAGATGCAGACTTGTATGGGCCGTCCATCCCTACAATGTTCGGTCTTCAGGGACAGCGCCCCAAAGTGACGACTGTTTATGGTAAACCCAGACTAACACCGATAGAAACCCACGGAATTCATGTGATGTCGATTGGTTTCATCATTGAACCGGAGCAAGCGGTCGTACTTCGTGGCCCACGATTGGGAGGAATTATTAAGCAATTCATACAAGAAACCGTTTGGCCAGAACTGGATTATATCGTCATCGACCTTCCTCCCGGAACAGGTGATATTCAGTTGACATTGGTGCAAACCGTTCCTGTCACAGGAGCAATCGTGGTAAGTACTCCTCAGGAAGTCGCCGTAGTGGATGCTGTAAAGGCAATGAATATGTTTTTACTTTCCAATGTCAATGTCCCCATACTCGGTGTAGTGGAAAATATGTCTTGGTTCACTCCAAAGGAATTGCCGAATAATAAATATTATCTTTTTGGTGAGGGTGGTGGAAAAAAACTGGTCAAAATGAGTGGAACGATGCTCTTGGGACAAATTCCTATCGTGCAGGGAATCCGTGAAGCCGGAGACCAAGGAAAACCCGCTATCCTTGGAGACGAACCCATTGCCAAGGATGCATTCATGAATATGTCGAAAAATGTGGCTAGACAAATTGCAGTAAGGAATGAAATGATGCCTCCGACTAAAATTGTGGGAATGAATAATTGATTTTTTTTGTGCCTCGTCTAATCAAAAAAATGACCGTTTTTAACTCCAAAAGCCAATTTTAAACATACTCTTATAACCAAATAAAAAAGCCGTCCTATTTTCATAGGACGGCTTTTTTATTTGGTTTCAAATTGAAACTAATTCAATTTCCTTAGTCTTCGTCATTCTCACCTTCTCCATCATTGTCACTATCATCTTTTT
Source organism: Saprospiraceae bacterium (assembly GCA_020631375.1). Classification (GTDB taxonomy): domain Bacteria; phylum Bacteroidota; class Bacteroidia; order Chitinophagales; family Saprospiraceae; genus JAHDCE01. The sequence goes on from JAHDHJ010000178.1 coordinate 8,204, forward strand.
CCTTCTTTTTTTTATTTTTCTTCTTCTTTTCCTTTTTGACTTCTTCTTTTTCTTCATCTCCGTCTTCAGCAATTAAACCAGCCAATATATCTTCCAATTCAGATTCATCTCCAGGAGAATAACCGGAATGGGAATAAACGATATTCCCATCCTTGTCTACTACAAAAGTCTGGGGAACAGTTTGGAAATTCATTGCCTTTTTCAAGTCTTCATTCACATCACTCAAAACCTCAAATTCCCATTGGAATCCATCAACCATAGGTTTTACTTTACGGATAGCACGAGAGTTATCTATGGTAATAGCCAATAATTTCATATTATATTCCTCTTGCCATTCCTCATATACATCTGAAATCGTATTCAATTCTTTCTTACAAGGAGAACACCATGTCGCCCAAAAACTGATTACGGTTGCTTTACCATCTTTTAAGTATTCTTGGATACTCACAGACTTTCCTTCTAAGGTTTTCACCTCTATATCAGGCACTGTTTTTTGAGCAAATGAAACTACAACTATTAAGGAAATAAAAAGAACGGTAAAAAGTGACTTGAACAAATTCATCAGGTAATAATTTTTTATCTATTTGATATTGAATTGAATGATTCTTGTCTTGGAATTAAATTATATACCAAGATAAGCATTTATCTAATGTTTAATCAATTTTCGGGAATGTCTTTAACTGATTTTTAACTCAAAGCATCAGATTTATATGAATGTTACGATTCTCAACTTGTTATTTTGTCTCCCCTAGCCCTTTCCAAAAGCTGGATTATTAAGTTCTTTGAAATAGCTATCTTAGATTTACAGTGTAATAATGATGCTGCAATAAAATATTATACAGGAAAACAATTAATGAAAGCTGTGATAGGCTAACCCAGATATGGAAAAGAACTAAAAACCGTAGCCTTAAATAATTCCATTTA
>JAHDHJ010000179.1 GCA_020631375.1 Saprospiraceae bacterium
GAATATGTGCATACAATTACTATAGATATGCCAAATTTGGTTGCGCCTATAAATGGTGCTGATGAAGTCCAATGTTTAGGAGATATAGATCCTAATACTATAGTTGCACCAGATGTTATGGATGCATGTGGTAATAATATTATTCCAACTGGACCTAGTGTAGGGCCAGATCCTACAGACCTATGTGGTGGTACTAAGACTTACACTTATACTTATACAGATTGTGCAAATAGTATTGTTACTTGGGATTACGTGTTTACGATTAATGATACGATACCCCCCGTGCCGGTTTCCCCGCCTGCTGATGACAATTATCAGTGTGCTTCTGATGTACCTGCTATTGGTGATTTGACAGCTAATGATAATTGTAGTGGATTGATAACAGTATTGGCAGCAGATGCAACTGAGGTGATTACTCCAGGAGCAAATGCGAATGATTTAACTATTGTAAGAACGTGGACCTTTATAGATGGTTGTTTAAATGATACTGTGGTAACACAGACTATTACAGTACTTGATGATACCGTTCCGACGATAATTTGTCCTGCAAATGTAACAGCTACGTCATGCGATGGTAGTGTAACAATACCTGTTCCAGTTTTTGATGATAATTGCGATGGAGAGACTATTGTTAATGATTATAATAATACCGATAATGCAAGTGATACTTATCCAATAGGTACTACTACCGTTGTTTGGACAGTAACCGACGTTGCTGGAAATACAGCGACTTGTTCTATGGAAGTTATAGTTCCTGTTCCTGTTAGTGTAGGAGGTACTCCTACTGATTTGACATGCCATATAAATAATGGATTAGCAGATGGATCAATTGATATTACAGCTGCAGATGGAACTGTGAGCGGTCTTTATCAATATTCTTGGTCTGGTACAGGCGTGGATGCTAATGCAGAAGATCAGAGCGGTTTGGAAGCGGGTGTTTATACAGTGACAGTGACAGATGATAATAATTGTACGGCAAGTGCTGAATTCACAGTTAATCAGCCAGCAGAATTTAATATAGGAATTAGTGGTAATGAAGTTTGTAATAGCGCTAGCGCTACATTGGATGCTGGTGGAGGATTTACAAGTTATGCTTGGTCTGTATCGGTTGATAGTATTGGTCAAACATTAACAGTAGGTGAAGGAACATATACGGTTACAGTTACAAATGCTGTAGGTTGTACAACTAGTGCTTCTGCTACTATATCTACAGTAGACATAGTTCCTCCTGTTGCGATTTGCCAAGATATAACTGTGGAATTAGACCCAAGTGGTACTGCTACAATTACTGCTGCAGATATAGATAATGGTTCTACGGATAATTGTGGAATCCAATCTATGACTATTGACCAAACTACATTTGATTGTGGTGTATCCGGAGACTTTATTGTCACGTTAACGGTAACGGATACAAATGGAAATGTTTCTACTTGTGAAGCTACAGTTACGGTACCGAAACCTTTAGGGTTTATACGGGATTAATAAATTGTATAAAATTGACATTTAAAAGAGATCATCATGTAAATGAGGGTCTCTTTTTTTTGGTATTTAGTGTAAGGTACTGGACTTTTGACAAAGTGACTTGGAGCCTATTTCAAAATTTTGTTGAAAATCAAGGCGTTGTAACTGTTTGATTTTCAGAGTATTTTATTATTTGGGATTTTGAGCAAATTAAGGTTATCCTCAAAGCCCAAATAATAAAATAAGTCACATATGGGAAGATAGCTATCAATGCCCAAGATCGAAACTGATTACAAACGACTTAAATATTGTGATTAGCCTAATATAAGTTCAGGTAAAAACTGACTTTGTCAAAAGTCCAAGTAGGGTATAGCTAATCGTTAAAAAAACTGATAGCATTTGAGTTCTTCATTTTTAAAAAAGAAGCAATGAGTTTTTGTCTTCCTTTCTTTTGTTAATTTCTAGAATTATACGCTTTTGAATAATATATCTAGAATCTATATAAAAGAAAGAGTGCGGAGTGGATTATACAGAATCGGGTGTCCATTATCTTTTCAAACTATCTTTTCAAACGGATGAAGATAAAGAAGGAAACCGGTAGTCCTGTGAATATCCGTCAGGATAAGAAAGGGCTCAAATCCTTTAAAAAACATTATCCATACAACTTATATATTAGAAGTCATTTGAATATGTTGCCTAACACCTTCAAATGACTTCGTAGAGATTAGGTTTTATTCAATCTAAAAGTATTGGTTTTTCCTTCGGATAAAACTTGTAGTATATAAATGCCGGATGGTAGATGTTCATTCATTTGAATGATTAAATTATGATTTTGATCATCGGAATGAAAAGCTTGCTTATAGATAGTTCTCCCCATTGCATCATAGATTAGGACATCAATATCTTGTTCTTGTACAACTTTGATATGGATTTGGTTATTGAATGGGTTGGGATAAACAAATAAATCAGAGATTTCCGAACCGATATTCACAAACCTAATATCAGAATATTCAAAAGTCTGATCCAAATCAATCATTTTCAAACGGTAATAATTTTTCCCTCCTCTTGGATTTTCATGTATGGCACGATATGTTCCGGCTCCCTTAGCTGCTTCATAATTGATTTTTGTCCAATTCTCACCATCTGGCGAATGTTCGATTTCGTATCCCTCAAAATTGTCCTCAGAGGCAGAAACCCAAAACAAATCCACTTCTTTCCTATTCTCATTTTCTTTTGCTTCAAAGGAAACCAATTCTACCGGAACTGGTACAAAATAACCAATATCTAAAAAAGGTTTTGCATTGCCCATATATTCAGCGAGACCAACTGTACTGAAATCACTATCCACAACAGCATCACCTGTATTGAAATCAATATAATCTGAACCTGCATTTCTATTCGGAAAATATATTCTTAACTGGGTATTACCGATCTTATTCAGGGCGGCAATCCCATCTGCATCCAAATCAATTCTCATAGCATAATCATTCTGGGACACCGTACCATGGAAACAGCCCACATCCACAACATCGGCAGCAGCGCTATAATCACCTGCTTCAACATCAACAGTACCGAATTCGCCAGTCTTTACATCTATCATTGGACTACCCAACAATCCAGAAGTAAAAGGATTGTCATTACTAACATTATTCCTAATCATATAAAGGCTGACCTCTGTAATGGTAGCATCATCAGGTATGCTACTTGTATCAAAATTTAGAATCCCTTTATAACTTCTAGAATTATTGAAATCTCCAACCCTCACTTCACCAGTTCCGGTAGTTGTTCCATCTGTCCAGCCATCTCCGGTTCCTCCGACAGAATGTATGGTAGTAGTAATGTCCTTTCTGAATTTAGGCAAGAAATAATTCATCGTCTGGTGGATGATTTTGTATTCATATGCTTCGGCATCTAAATGGATAGGATCGGCGGTGTTTCTAAAATTAGATCGCAAACTTGGATATGTAGGATTTCCGCCATAAAAGTTATTTGAAAAAGGAGGCGCCTGCTCGGGTAAACTCAAAGTACCTGCCGCATCCGTACCATTTCCATAATAATAATGTGATAAGCCAATAGCATTGTCAAAATATAATTTGGATTCATCTGCCAGCCAAGTTATTCTTTCTTTTTCCACAGTAATCATCATTTGATTCAGTTCGGCATCTGTAATTTCAGGATCACCTGGGTAACTTAAATCAGTCCTTTTTGGACAAGCATATGCAAAGCATAAAAGTCCGGTATTAAAATTTGGGTAATCATAACTGGATAAAAGAATGTCGGTGTTTGGGTGTGCTGCGAGTATGTCATCTATAATGACAAATGTATTATCCTTTATGGTACTGAATAATGCTGCTTCGGCTCCGGCGGCATCTGCGTCCATATTCTGATACCATCCTCCATCGGATCTTGCAGCCAAGATGTCGTTTCCTCCAATACTCAAAATGACCGTTTCAACAGTAGGATTATTAGTGATTTCCGTAATGACATTAGCGATCCAAGGAAAATCTGTTTTATTTGCCCATTGCCTGGCTTCGCTTCCGCTAATCGCATATTCCGAACCGGTATAACCCGCTCCGGGGTCAGAACCAAGGGATTGCCCCAACAAATCCTTATCTGGATGACCAAATTTATCAAAAATATTATTGTGTGTTCCATCATCCCACATATATTGAGCCCAAGAGTCCCCGGCGATCAAAGCTTTGGGAGTTGAAGTATTGGAGGGACAAACTTGTGCTTGGGAAATAATGAAATGAAAGAATAGTACGAGTGTAAGTGCTGCTCTCATTTTAGTAATGTTTAGTTAATGATTTCCGGTAATAAGTATGTTTCTACTGCTTCTAAAGACAGCTATATAAGGATTTTAAATGAAAAAAGTAAATTACTAAACAAAAATTATATTTATTAATAGTCTAATTTTTTGGGTAAACTTATCCGTTAAATAATAGTGGATCAATACCTTTTGTTTGATTTTTTTGGTTTATTGGGTAAGGATTATCAAGGTTAGGAAGACAATACTAAAGTTAAGTGTAAAATATATGCAGAAAAAACATAATAAATTACTTATTTAGAGGAATCTGGCACGATAATGCGTTAGTTAATACCACAACTATAGATTATTCAAAATTATGAGTCGTATTATTTTTTTCGTTATTTTAATGACAATATCCTCATATTCTTGGGGGCAGAAATATAGTAATGAATTTCTAGCCATTGGAGTAGGAGGAAGGGCCCAAGCTATGGGGAATGCAGCAACAGCAACAACATTGGATGCTTATTCTGGCTATTGGAATGCAGCAGGTATCGCCGGAGTAGAAACCAATATCCAAGTAGCTTTCATGCATGCTTCTTGGTTTGCCGGAATAGGGAACTACGACTACCTCTCTTTCGTATATCCCATAGATAATCAAAAAAAGGATATCACCCGCTCCTTAGGGATTTCCGTCATCAGATTCGGGATTGATAATATTCCGAACACTTTGAGTCTTTATGAGGATGACGGGACGATTAATTATGATAATATAGAAGCATTCACAGCAGCGGATTATGCATTTTTATTCAATTATGCCCAAAGCATTTGGGTAGGGGATCAGGCAAAGTTTTATATCGGAGGTAGTGCGAAAGTGATTTATAGAAAGATAGGACCCTTTGCGAAAGCAACCGGTTTTGGATTTGACTTGGGATTGCAATACCATTTGAAACATTGGAGTTTTGGTTTATCTGCCAAAGATGTAACCAATACTTTCAATGCTTGGAAATTTGACTTCACTGAAGATCAGAAAGAAACCTTGGAAATACAAGGGAATGATATTCCGATCAGTTCTTTGGAAGTGACCCGTCCTTGGTTTGTATTGGGAGGAGCTTATAAGAATCGTTTTGGAAAGATTGGGTTCTTGACAGAGATAGACATGAAAACAACTACGGATGGAAGAAGAAATACCTTGATTCCGGGAAAAACCCTTAGTTTTGATCCTGCTATAGGATTTGAACTGGATTACAATGAAATCGTTTATCTCCGTGCAGGAGTGAATAATTTCCAAAAAGAAAAAGACATTGAATATAATGAAAAATGGAGTGCACAACCTACTTTAGGAATAGGTTTGAATTTCAAAGCGGTCAAAATTGATTATGCTTTTACCGATATTAGCAATACCTCACAAAAAAGTTACTCACACGTTGTTTCTGTACTAGTTGATTTTAATTTTGAATTTCTAAAAACAGCATTTAAGAAAGCGAAAAAGTAAGTAATGATTTTACGAATAAACAAACGCAAATTATGTAGCCTGATATTTTTTTTCTGTTCTGTAAACTTGGTTTTCGGACAGGTGAAATTCAGTAATAATTTTTTGGAAATCGGAGTAGGCGCAAGGGCACATGGCATGGGAAAAGCTGTGGTCGCCAGTGTAAACAATGCAGATGCCGGTTTTTGGAACCCATCCGGATTGGCAGGTATGGAAAGACCTTTCCAAGTCCAATTCATGCATGCGGAATGGATGGCGGGTATTGTGAAGTATGATTATGTCTCCTTTGCAAAGCAATTGGGTAAAGAAAAAAAATCTGCTTTTGGTCTTTCGGTTATCCGTTTAGGGACAGATGATATTCCCAATACTTTGAATTTAGTAGGGGCAGATGGAAGTATTGATTATAGTGAGGTCACTGGTTTTTCTGCTGCCGACTATGGTGTTTTACTTTCATTTGCAAGAAAGATAAAAAATACCGGATTCCAAGTTGGCGGTTCTCCCAAAATCATTTATAGAACTGCCGGTCGTTTTGCGACTGCTTGGGGTTTTGGTTTGGATTTGGGAATGCAATATCGTAAAGGACAATGGAGTTTTGCTTTGGTTGGAAAAGATATTACATCCACTTTTAACGCTTGGAAATTTAATTTCACTGAGGAAGACCAGGCCGTTTTCCAATTAACAGATAATGAAGTAAGGGAGAGTTCCGTAGAAATAACGAGACCTCGTTTTATTTTGGGCTCATCTTTTAATACTAGAAAGCAAGCGGATAAAAAAATAGGACTTTTATTAGAAATGGATTTGGATTTCACAACAGACGGACAGCGTAATGTACTTCTCAGTACAAGTTCCGTGAATATGGATTTGAATTTTGGTGTGGAATTGGATTATAAGAAATTTGTTTTCCTTAGGGCAGGTGTTTATAATTTCCAAAAAGTGAAAGGAAATGATGTAGGAGAAGGCTCTAGACTCACCTTACAACCCAATATGGGCATAGGTTTTAAAATCGGTAGTTTCAATATAGATTATGCCTATACTAGTCCGGGTAATGTTTCTGATGTATTGTATTCCCATATTTTTTCAGTAGGCATAAACTTCAAACAAAAAGTAAGAACCAAGAAAATTTTGGAGGTCAATCCGGAAGAACCCAAAGAGAAAAAGAAAGACAAGTCCACGAATTTTCCTGACTTTATCGAACAGATAGATTAGGAAAAGTCCATAGTTTTATAGACGATAGACCATAGTAAATTAAGTTGCTTGAAACAGGACTGAAATTACTATGGTCTTTGCAATTTTAGATAAAAGCCATTAATTTCCAAAATGGAATTTCATATCTCAATTTTATCTAAGTACCTTTAAATCTCAATATCTAAACATCAAAACATCAAAATCTGAATATCTACTTTTGGATAAGAAAACAGAAATACTGAAACAATATTGGGGTTTCGATACTTTCAGAACCATGCAGGATGAAATCATAGATGCTGTTTTGGGAGGAAAGGATACGCTTGCACTTTTACCGACAGGAGGAGGAAAATCCATTTGTTACCAAGTTCCGGCATTGGTGAGGGAAGGCGTTTGTATAGTGGTTTCACCATTGATAGCTTTGATGAAGGATCAAGTAGCGAATCTCAGGCAAAGAGGAGTAAAGGCGGATGCGATTTTCTCCGGAATGCACTATCGTGAAATTGACAGGGTGTTGGATAATGCCGTTTATGGCAATACCAAATTACTCTACCTTTCGCCCGAAAGATTATTGACAGATATTGTCAGGGATCGGGTCGTCAAGATGAATGTGAATCTTCTGGCTGTGGATGAATCCCATTGTATTTCCCAATGGGGATATGATTTCCGTCCGCCATATCTGAAAATAGCAGAATTCAGGGAATTAATTCCCAAAACACCCATCTTGGCGGTGACAGCGACGGCTACTCCGGAAGTGGTTGAAGATATTCAGGAAAAACTGGAATTCAGGAAGAAAAACCTTTTCCAAAAAAGTTTCCATCGTTCCAATCTTTCCTATTCCGTTTTGCAAGAAGCCAATAAACCTACAAAATTAGTGGACATCCTTACAAGGGTCAGAGGTTCCGGAATCGTTTACGTGAGGAACAGGAGAAAGACAAAGGAAATCGCTAATTATTTGCTCAAAAAAGGAATTTCCGCTTCGAACTATCATGCAGGTTTGGAATTGGGGGAAAGAAGCAAACGGCAGGATGATTGGATTAATAATAAGATAAGGGTCATGGTTTCCACCAATGCCTTCGGGATGGGAATTGATAAACCGAATGTGAGAATAGTGGTTCATATGGATTTGCCGGATAATCTGGAAGCTTATTTTCAGGAAGCGGGCAGGGGAGGAAGAGATGGCAAAAAGGCATTTGCCGTTTTGTTATACAATGAAAAAGACAAGATTTTATTAGAACGGCAGTTCGAGCAATCTTATCCGGAATTGGGCGAAGTCCGCCAAGTGTGGCAAGCACTAGGAAGTTATTACCAATTGGCAATCGGCAGTGGACTAGGGGAGAGTTATGATTTTGATTTGACTGTTTTTTCTAAGAATTATCAATTCGAAATTGTAAAAACATATAATTGCCTAAAATTATTGGAACAAAATGGCTGGCTGACTTTGAGTGAGGCAGTACATTTGCCGCCTACGATTAAATTCATTATGGATAAGGAATCCTTGTATGAATACCAAATCAAGAATAAGAGATTGGATGTTCTTATACGTAAAATTCTACAAACCCACCAAGGTGGCTATAATGCTTTGATTACACTCCGACGGTTCAGCGAATTGGCTTACGCCCTAAAAATAACACCGGTACAATTACATACCATTCTCCAGAATCTCGATCAGGAAAAAGTCTTGGAATATACGCCCCAGAAAGACAAACCCCAGCTGACTTTCCTAAAAGAAAAAGTCAGTGCTGAAAATCTGGATTTTGATAAGAAAATGTATGATTTCAGATATAATCGGCAAAGGGAAAGAATTGATAAATCAATTGCTTACGCAGAATTTCCGCTTTGTAGAAGCGAACAATTATTAAAATATTTTGGAGAAAATGAAGTCGAAAAATGTGGGATATGTGATATTTGTACGGGGCGGAATTCATCCGAATTAAGCGAGGACGAGTTCAATCGTCTCCAAGAAAAAGTCCTCCGTTTATTAAAGCGGGAAAATTTGTCATCCAAAGAAATCCTAGATTCTTTCGCTCCCAAATATGAGAAAAAGTTATTAATGGTTCTCGACTATCTATATACTGAGGAAAAAGTGAAAAGGGATGAAAAGGGAAAATTATTTTTGAAATAAAAGGGTATGGAACTACTTAAGTGTTTCAAGGTATTTAATCGGGTAATTCCACGAACACGAAACAATTAGAGA
>JAHDHJ010000180.1 GCA_020631375.1 Saprospiraceae bacterium
TTACAACAAATAATAGTTTTTTAATGTAAATCAAAATTAGGGATGATTCATGTTTATAAGTCTATTTATGCTATTCATTGTTGAAAAACTTATGATAATGCTCTTAATCTCTTTGGTTGGATTGGATAATATTTTTATATGGTGGACTGTGTTTTTTATTTTTTACAATCTATTGATAATCAGCAAATATTGCCACAAACAAAAACCATATCAAACCATAAACCCTTAGACTTTTAACCAAAGAATCCTAGGTTCGCCCCCAGTACTTCCACTTAATCATCAAGTAGTTATGAATTAAATTATTCTTCATTCCCTTTCCCCTCTTTTGTCTCTATATTACTGATGGATGGAGCTGTCCACCGGGCATAACCGATAGGATTCCCTTTCGCTTTTTCGATTGCCTTGCCTGTTCTTTGTTTATCTTTTATCATGGCAAATGTCATGATGAGGCTTGTTCCTATGATAATGAACAAAAGTATTCCGGGGTCAAACCCTTCTACTTCTGCTTCTTTCGGAATGGCGTAGAATAGCAAGACCGTAATCAAACCTCTTGGAGCAATGAAAAGTTGTGGCAAAATATCCTTGCCAATGAATATTCGTAGAATAACAAAACGGATGGCATAAATGGAGAGGATAATTAATACACTTACCATTGCTACTTGCAAACTGACCAATGATGCAAGGGAAATCGTCATTCCAAAAATAACAAAGAAGAAAGTCCTTACTACGAATGCGGTTTCCATTGTGACAACATGGAGTCCCTCATAAATATGTAACGCTTGTTTGTAATCCAGCCAATCCCTTAGTTTTCCCCTGAAAAATAATTTCATATTGGCAATCAATAATCCGAATACGAGAATAATGATAAGTGAGGATAAGTGCATTTTCTTTCCTAATGCATATAAAAGCAAGAGTACTGCTATCAATAGGAATAATTTAACGTGGCTTTTAATTTTTTGAAAAATCAATACAATGGCATAACTCGCCAATAAAGAAATAGCAATGGTAAGTACCACATTCCCTAAGAAGCTCCCGATTCCTCCGGAGTGTTCCGCTACATGTTCTGCCGTATCAATCTGTCCTGTGAGGTAATAGAATACCATAATTCCCAATATGTCAGAAAAAGTACTTTCATATATGTGGAATTCTTTTTTGCTTTCCTTTAGGGTATTCACACTAGGGATAATGATCGCACTAGATAGGATGGATAATGGCGTGGCGTACAACCAAGCGGATTGCATACTCATTCCGGGTATGAAATTATGAAGAATCAATGCTGCGACCCAAATGGAAAGCATCAATCCAAGCAAAGCGATGAGGAATGCCTTGGCTATTGAAATGTATTTCTCCTTATCCAGTTTGAGTTCCAAGGCCGCTTCCAATACAATCATAATAAGTCCGATGATGCCAAGCACTTCCAGTACCGGAAAAAAGTCGATGCCACTTACTTCCATTGCATCCAGACTCAGTTTAAGGACAATACCTAAGAAAATGAGCATTAATACGGATGGTATGTTCGTCTTTTTAGAGATTTCTCCAAAGAAAAACGAAAGAATAAGGATTATGCTTGATGCAATAATGAGGTTATATGAATTTAGAATCTCCATAGGATATTTCTTCTTGATATATTATTATAATAATCTTGGGTGCATTTCAAAATGTCGTTCTTCTTCCGAGATAGTGGAATTGTACTAGAGTTGTCGCTCCTGCGGAGCGACAAAATGAATTGCACCCATAATCTTGTCTCCATTCTTTATGAGACGGTATCTGTGGTATATTCATTCGAATGCAACCACTCCAAAAAATACTCTAAATGCTGGTCTTTGATTAATAAGATTTTCAACAGATAGGTATGCTTTTCGGCAAATTGAATCTCCGGCTTGAATGTCCAGTCCAAATATGGACAATCCAAGAGTTTGGCTTCCAATGGACTGGTTTTCATCTGATGGTTTGTTTCCTTACCATCTTCCGGAAACCGGATGCCAATCTGATGGAAACCACCTACGGTCGCTCCCTTGAGCAAGGTAAACCCTTCTTCCAACAAATGTCCGTAATGAATGAACTTAAAGCCTTCACCGGTTCGGAGTGTAAGCCCTAATCGCCCAAGTTTCTGCACTATTCCACTTTCCTCGGAAACCTTAATGTGCTGCCCTTTTTCTAATTGGTTATTGAATTGAAAAATTCGTCCGTTCATGTAATTCTTTATTAATTGAAACGAGGGAATCGAAACAAAAAGAATAAACAAACCATGCAATATTGGATTAATCAATATAAATATGGCAAGTAGAGCTACTAGCAGCAAAGGCTCTATTATTATGCTGAACGACTCTAATTTTTCCGGTGGCCTCACTCCTGTTTTTCCTATAAAAAAAGTATGCCTTAATAGAAACCTAATGATAAGCATTATTAGATAAACAATAGCAACCATCAAAATCCCCCACCATAGGTCTGTCCAATTCAATGTGAAATTTTCCATAAAATATAATTTATATGCTTTCTATGAATACTAAGACAAAAAATAAATTCCTTGCCGTGCGTGGTGTTTGTTCACCTCGCACATCCTTTATTTGCAGGGTTTGTCAGGTGAACAAATACCTGACAAGGCGGTAGATTTAAGTTTTGTTCTGTATTTATATTCTTTTTTTCAAGGCTGTTCCCTGCTTGTATGACAGATTGAGTTTTTCATAAACTGCATGGGCTATGTCATTGGCAAGAAATGGATTTACCTCCATTGTTCCATCCATATGCCGAAGTAACAAGCCCAAACCGAATAAACGATTCAGAATAGGTTTGAAAACCCTTTTGAATGATGGTCCGAACTTCTTGACAAGCATATATTCATTGATTTTCTTATGCAATATGATTGTCCTCAGCAGCATAGCGGTTTCCGTACTGATAAAGTGCGGGAGTTGGTACTCGAAATCCGTTTTTATACAAACCTGCTCATGCCCCGATTCCTTGACCAAACAAGCCCATTTCATAAGCATTACCCCTATATTCCCTTTTGAAGAATAATGAATATCCTTGATAACTTTTTTTAATTGGCTTAGCCCTAATTCTTCCCCCTCGGAATCCGTCATCAAATAATGTGTTGCATAATGCCTGGTTATTATGGCTTGATCTGTATCAACCAAAGGCATTTCATCCATATTCAGCATACATTGGAATACCTTGTCCATTTCATAAAATTTATTCATTTGGGTTTTCAGTCCATTCCCCATCGAAACCATGAAAAACAGTTTGGATGAATAAGTGTCCATGACTTGAAGTAACTGTTTGGCATTCTCCGCAAGGGAAATTTTATCATTTTCCCATAATTCCAAATCATCAACCCAAATCATCAACGGTTTTTGCTGACCGTATTTTAGAATAAAAGCCAAAACCTCTTTTAAATCATATCCGACTTCCATTGTCCTACCGGCAAACCTGATGGTTTTGTTCGGAGATAATTCAATCGTATTGTGATGGAAAAAAGTATTCCTTATTGCAAAACCAAAGAAAGTCTTCCCTGAGTAACGAGTCCCCGAAATGAGTAAGGTTCCCCTGAATCCTTTCTTCCAATTTTCTATGAGAACGGCTACCCTATTCATTTCATCCTCACGTCCTACACTAAAAGAATCCCCAATGTATCCTTTGGTCAAAAACATATTGGTATATTGCCGTAGTTCCGGAGCAGGTGTGCGATAACGCACAACCCTGACTACCTTTTCGGAAAGGCTGAGCAGTTCCTCTTTTCGGGCATTCTTCTGTACTTTCCTTAGTCTGGATTTCTTATCTTCCAGCCATTTTATGAATGACTCCCAACCTTGTAACTGGTATCTTTTATAATTGCTGAGTGTTGAGGATATAGAGACAGGAAGAAATATGGGATTATACATATTGGAAGCTTTAAGCTCCTTATTCGTTGTTGCTACAACATCCTTGATTTTTATTGATGCTTCCTCTTCTTCCTTGGACAATACATCTTGGTAATTCCTTAATAACTGGAGGATTACATCCTTATCTACGGTTTGCCCCTCTTGTTTTTCAAAATTATATTTGTTCTTGATATTGGATTTGGCGAGGCTGAATTTATTCCCTATTCTTTGGTGGGTATCATACATCTCATAAATCCTGGGAAGTATTTCGGACTCCAGCCAATTCGATGTATTCCTACGGATATATATTTCCTTTTGCAACAATAAACCATCGCTTAATTCTATGGGAAATAATGTTTTGATTGACAATTTGTCTATGATTTCCCCTATGTTATCGTTGAATATTTGTCCCGTCTTGAATCGGGCTTCTCCATATGCAATAGATTCGATTTTAGATATGACTTCCTTTGCGTCTTTGGCAGTTGCTATTATTTCGTTTAACTCATTGTCCAGATTTTTCCAAATATTATCAAACTCGGAAAACAAGGTATTGATTTCGTCTTTTATCTCCTTGAGTATTTGGGAAACTAATATTGTATTTTCTGATTCTTTTGATAATTCAAGGCATTGTGAGCTAATTGTTGCCAATTGTTTTTTATAAACTTCCCAAGGGTTATTCTGATATTGCCATTTCTTTATTTTTTTTGCCAAGACTTCATTTCCATCGGCATCAAAAAGCCCTATACCTCCAATAGTTTCCTTTAATACCGATTCAGATTCCTCTCGGAGTTTTTGGTAGCTGGCAGTAGAAATTTCATCCTCATACAAAAAAACACTTGCCTTGTATTGTTGAAAAATAACATCCCTCCACAGTACCATATATTCCTTGGCTCTCCCTATCCATTCATAGGTTATATGATATTCCGTAGCAGATGGTTTTTCTGAATTAATGAATCTTTCATTAGTCAGTTCTCCGATTTCATTTATTTCACCTACCAGATGAACGGATTTCAAAGACATCATTTCCAGATGCTTTTCATTATCAGAAATACTATTTACCTCTTCTATTGATTGTAAAAGCGTATCCTTGAATTCGGTAATTTTTTCTTCTAATTTTGGATGGTCCAAAAGAGATTCGTTCATAGTGTGCATTTTCCTTTTCAATAATTTCCTAAGGCATCCAAGATTGTTTCATCTAATCCTCTTCCAAAAGCACCTTAGTGGATGCAGTATAAAATTGCTTATACCAATTCCTCATTTTGATGATGGGCCCATCACCCCTGACTAACAAAGGTTTTTTATTATAGCCCTTTCTTTCCCAAATCAGAATATCATCATGGAACTGGGAAGAAGATTCCATCAGAATGTATTTCAATGCAAATCTATTGGTCTTTTTTGGAGCAAAGATATAATCATCCATTCTCAATTTCAGCGGAGCAATAGGCGTAAATGTTTTCAATACAATAACATCCTTAGCTAATTTTGAGTTCAGTTTGAATGCCAGGAATCCCGGTCCAAAATAACTGACTACCGCACTGCCGCCAGCCTTATCTATTATCTCCCCTGATTTGTTCCATGCCAATTGTGCCGTATCTGTAAACCAAGCCAAATGGCTTTCTTCTCCTTTACCAAATTGGATTTTAACATCATGTTTCAAATGGACGAATTTGCTGGCATAAGGAATGGTCAAAAGATTATGGACAAAATTAAAATGAGCGTAATCCGCACCATTTTCCGCAAAATCCTGTAAATGGATATGCAATATGTCCGAAGTAAATCCATGATATTTGTAGTCCTCCAATTCATTGAGGTATTTTCCGGTGTCCCAACTTGGTGGCTCTCCGTCCTCATGATACCACATTAGGATCAATCCCCAATTTTCTTTTACTGTATAAGATTTAATTTTGGCTTGTTCGGGTGGTTCTTGTTCGGAATAAGGAATATGTGAACATTTCCCATTTTTTTCGAATTCCCAACCATGAAAAGGGCAAACAAGTTTATCTTCCTTTACCCATCCGTCAGCTAGATTGGCGTTCAGGTGCGGACAATAAATGTCCATTACGCCCACTTTTCCGCTTTGTCCTCTATACACTGCAAATTTCTGCCCGAATGCTTCTATTTCCTTTACCTGTCCCTTTCCCAAACTTTCCGAACTACATAGATTATACCATCCGTTAGGAAAAGCGGGTGGATAATTTTTTGCCCTTTCGGCTTCCCTACTTAAATCTACCGGCTTTCTTTTAAACTTTTTGCCTAAGGTAAGTAGGTTGAATATAATGGAAAGGAATGTCGTTAATATTGCCATTTTTTTGCTTCGTAGTTTTTAAAATTAGACTTTAATTTAGGCTGTTCAATCTGTTGAATAAGTTGTGTTCCATTTTTGGCATAAAACAATAGGTCTTGAAATTTCTTGCTTTCCTCCCCCTAGCCTAGGGGGAGGAATAATACGGATCTTGGTTTCTTGCAAATTAACCTCTCTAACTTTAGACACTAGACTATCCATTTTATTTTTTCTCGACAAGGACCCGATACATGGGTGTGAAAATCCCGAGTTCGCCTCCTTTCACCAATCCGTCTGCCGCTACGAGCAATACTTTTTGCGTCTTACTGATTCCCTTGGGGAAAACTTTTAGTGTCTCGAATGTACGAAGCATCAAACCTATCAATGTCCTACTCAATTTCGTATGTCTGATCTGGGATAATGACCAACCGCTCTGAAGTGTACTGTACCAAAGGATATCCGAATCCGGAACATTTTCAGCCAAATCGATGGTTTCCACTATCGTAAATCGGGAATTTTCCAAAGATGCATCTATTTCCTTTATTGTTTTTAATTCACAGATGCTATTTCCATATTCTATCATTTCCTTCGCCTTGACATGTTCCTTGTTCGATGGATCATATTTGTCTGTCATCGCCCATTGGTAAAAACAGGCTTTGCCTCCCGGTTTCAATTTGCTATATATCTGTTCGTAAACGCCATCGAAATTGGGTGCATGGCACAATGCTTCTATGGCATACATCTTATCGAATGAATTTTCAGGAAAAGGAATCTGCATAAAATCCCCTTGTTGGATATTCAAAAGATTGCTGACTCCGGATTCCTTATTTAATTCCTTAGCCCTATCGACTTGGTGTTGGTTAATGGTCAGTCCCGTGATTTGTGCACCACTGAATTTGGCAATATTTCTGGCAGGTCCCATAATTCCGCAACCCACATCCAAGACCTTATCTTCTTTCTTCATCTCCAATTTCAAGGCTAGCTCATGTTCGTGCCTTAATATGCTATCCTCAAAACTTTCACCTTCCCGCCTAGTTGCGAAATGAAAGGATTGCCCCCAACCCTTTTCATAGAATTTAGTGATTAGCGTATAGAAATTATCTGTTGCCAGTTGTGCATTTTCAGACCTTTTGTCTTTGTCTGTTTCCTTAAAAACATCGTCATAGACATTAATATCTTTTTCTTTTACCTTTAAATTCATGGTTTTGCTTTTATTATGAATCTCAAAGTAATATATTTTTTTGTCTAGGCAATATTAAAACTGCAAAAATTCCAAACTTGTCCCAAAAAGAACTTACCAATTATCATCCAATACATTTTCCATCCCTTTCCGTTCAACTATCTGCTCTATCTCCCTTATCCTAAAATAACTGATAAAAATCACAAGTCCAATATAAGTCCACCAAGCAAGAATGACTTCATGCAAGCTGATATGGCTTGGAGTCATATACATAAGTATGGACCAGATCGTCATAAAAATAGAACTGATAATTAAGGCAAAAGTGAGTAAGTTATTTTTTTTTATCTCTAAAAAACCTATGAGTATTGCGAAGAGTTCGAAAAGGATGGATAACATGGCATAAAACATACTTAGATGGGCACTACCTATTGATTCTCCAAAACCAGGCACCAAATCTTCTCTATTACTTAATATTATTTCAAAAATAATTCCATTAGGGTTGACTAAAATAAAAATACCGAGTCCAGCAAACACTATAAAAGAAATAATTAAAAGCTTATACCATTTTTTCATTGAAAGTAGTGTTATATTTATCCAAAATTAGAGGAATAAAATATGTTATCAAAACTTCTTTATTATTTAATATTAAAGCCTTTGTCTCTATTGCCATTAATGGTGCTTTATAGATTGTCTGATTTGACTTATTTGGTTTTGTATTATGTTGTGGGATATCGGAAAAGTGTGATTTCTAAGAATATTTCCAATTCTTTTCCTGAAAAAAGTGTAAAAGAAAAAAATGAAATTGCCAAAAAATTCTATCGGCATTTCTGTGATTTAATCGTTGAGAGTATCCGACTATTCAGCATGTCCGAAAGTGAGGCTATAAAAAGATGTAAATGTAGGAATCCGGAATTATTGGAAAAATTATACGCCGAAAACAAGAGCTTGGTTTTGGGTTGCGGGCATTATAATAATTGGGAACTGACAGGTGTTTCTTTTGCGGCACAAGTACCGCATAAAATATTATGTATTTATTCTCCTTTGTCCAATAAATTCTTTGATAAAAAAATGAGGGCATCCAGAGAAAAATACGGAGCGAATTTAATTGCAAAAAAGGAAATAAAAAAAATTGTTGATGAAAATAAAAACACCCCTAGTGTAATTGTTTTCGGAACGGATCAGAATCCCTCCCCAAAAAGTAATAAATTATTTTGGGCAACTTTTTTACATCAGGATACTGCTGTGAATTTCGGAATGGAAAAATATGCAAAGGATTATAACATCCCTGCATTAATGATGAAAATCCATAAAATAAAAAGAGGTTTTTATGAATTCGAATTTGAAATGATTACGGAGAATCCCCTTGAAACAAATTATGGAGAAATCACAAATGCACACACACAAATATTAGAAAAACAAATTCGAGAACATGCCCAATTCTGGTTGTGGTCTCATAAAAGATGGAAAAGAAAAAAAATGGAAACACAACAATTCATTTATCACTTCACTACCCTATCCTACTTCTCTAATTTTGAAAATAAAAAATATTATGCACCTGAGGCATTCAAGGAAGAGGGTTTTATCCATAATTGTTTCAGAGAACAATTCGATCATGTACGGACAAGTTATTTTAAGGATGTAA
>JAHDHJ010000004.1 GCA_020631375.1 Saprospiraceae bacterium
TATCTAAAAATCCCGAATTTCCAATAACTTAGAAATTCGGGATGACTCATGTTTGAATTTTTACAAAAAACACCTTAAAAACTCATAGAAGATTCACAACCAAATGTTGTTCCTCCTCCAGTGCAAGTGCAAGTTTGTCTTTTGCAAGGGTCATGAACGACTTGATCGCATCCAGAGCAACCTGTTTGAGCATAACAATTCATTTCACAATATGCTACCCGATGTAATGTTTTTGTTTGGGTAGTATTCAAGCGGTCACTGACTGAGTTTAAGGGAATGACTAAACTTACATTTCTGCCATCTAATTCATATTTTGCAACAATCGCTTCAAAAACAGGATCAGTGGATTTGAATGAAACGAAGTCTTTGAATCTGTCAAATTTTGAAAAGAACAGGATTCTAGTTTTGCAGTTGGGTTATCAATTGCTTTTAGAACAAAAAAGACTAATTCTTGCTGAGTGGTAACTCTATGCGAATCCTCATGGTATTCAATAAAATATTTATATTCTAAATTATCAATGATTTCATTTTTTTCACAAGAATGAAATATCATCACAATGGTTATGATGATAAAAGGAAAGCTAATTATTTTTTTCATGATATATTTTTTTATTTAAAATTGAATAGATGAATTACAACCTAATGTTCCTGAAGTTTTGCAATTGCAGGTTTGTTTACTGCAAGGTTTGTATATTGTTTGGTCGCACCCCCCACATCCAGTTTGGGCAGAACAGGTCATTTCACAATAAGCAACTCTCAATAAAGGGTCGTGGTTTGTATTGTTAGAAGATTTATTTGAAATTGAATTTAAGGGAATAACTAGGCTAATGTCATTGCCGTTCAATGTGTATTTAGCGGCAATAGCATCAAATTTTTCGTTATTTGAATCTGTGAACTCTTGGAAAGAATATGAATTTAAAAGAGCGGATGAATTATCAATAACTTCTAAAATGAAATCTTTAAGATCTGTTTGAGATGTTATTTTATAATTACTATCCCTGAATTGAATTTCTTGGTTGTAAAGAATTCCTGTAGATGATTCACCTGATTCGCAAGAAAATAGACTTATAGTTAAGAAAACGATGAAAAGAATTTTTTTGGTAATAGTCATATTATTAAGTTTTAAAAGATTAAACAATACCTAAATTTAAAAAAAACATCAGATTGCGAAATTTGTAACGTTATTTTTTGAAAATATCTTTGTTGTATGCTTGTTTTACATTGAAGCTTCTCCTTTCAAATAATTCAAACCCAACAACAGAAACAACAAAGACAAAGCCACGCCCAAAGCATTCTCAATCGTATTCTCTACCATGAAAGAAAAGAGAATAATCAAGCAGAATGCCAAGAACATCGGCTCTTGATAATTCCTATTATAGAAGATAGGATAGAAGCAATACAGCATAAACAATATGAAGCCCAAAATTCCTGCCCCAGCTAGAATGGAAGCATATTCATTGTGGGGCATTTTGCGTTCGTGATCCTTTATGGAGGGATAGAATTCTGCATACTTTTTATTCATGGCATATCTTAAATCTCCCGCACCAATACCGATTATTGGGTTCTCTTGAATGATTTTACTTGCCATATGGAGAGATTGGAGCCGTTCAGAGTCGGAATAACTAGCTCCATTTCCTTTTTTATATTGCAAATAATCATACTTCATGTATGCTATTTTGATTTTTAGACTGGGAATGGCATAATAAGAAACCAATGGCAAAGATATCATTGCCAAAAGCATAAAAGCACCTAGGAAATATTTTTTGGATAAAATAATATACCTGACTAGGATAATTCCGCAAGTCAGATAAAATACAAGCAGACCACTCCTTACGGACAATAAATGAATGAAGAAAAGAAGAAAAACAGAGCCAATCCCCAATAACCATTTCTCCCATTGATACTTTATGAAATGTTCTTTTTGGTACAGGTAGAATCCGATGATGATGGCATAGGCAAGCATCAGGCTGAAACGGATATGATTTGTGGGAGTAGGTATGGGTTGCCCTTTACTGATATTCAAGTTGATTTCCTCAAAATGTGCTATGTAATTCGTGAAAACAGCTATGGAGGCAATGGTAATCAATATGAAAAAGATGTAGAGCAAATTGTGATATTCTTTTTTTGAAAAAGATGGGATGCTGACGAATGCAAAAGGCAGAATTAGAAAAGGGATTTTTATCCGAAGCCTTTCCAGAAGATAGTGAGTGTCATCATTGGAGTAAGGAGCTGTAATGATGACCAAAAGGAATGGAATCATGACAGCCAACCAAACTTTCTGTTGGTATAAATTCTTGAAATTATCCAATAATTCCTCCCGAAGCCTTAATCGACCATCCTTGAATTGGAAAATGGCCAATAGCATTAATGCGAGCATGGATATGGACATCAGGAATTCTGCTGAAATTATCATCCCCAACATCAGTATGCAAAGGACAAAGCCCGCTTGTAAATTATATGAATGGATAAATCTTAACAATGTGGTATTTTCGTCTGTTTTATTAACGTATTTAACGGCTGGGAATGTATTCTCAATCCCACAAAGTTAATTATTGTAAACTTTCGCTCTCTTGGGTTAAATTTTTATTAAACATAGGTATTCTTTCAAAGAGAGGTTTACCTTTGTAAGAAAAATTGTTTTTTATTATGAAGATATTTAAACTCATTCCCCTGGTTTTGCTTTTAGTAGTAGGAACGCTTTCTGAAACTATCGCACAAAAAGTGGGACATTTGAATGCCAATGAATTATTGGTTAACTATCCTGCCATGAAATCTGCAAATAGCCAATTGGAAGCATTCAAGGAGCAGAAAGGTAAGCAACTGGAAACAAAGGCTAAGGATTTGGAGACATTCTATATAGCTACAATGAAAGAAGCCCAAAGTGGTACGCTTTCTCCTATCCAACAACAACAAAAAGAAGCCGAATTACAGAAAAGACAGCAGGAATTACAAAAATTAGAAGCTAGTGCCCAACAAGAAATTGGTGCAAAGCAAGCAGAATTGTATGAACCTATTATTGAAAAGGTGAATGCTGCTATCAAAAAAGTAGGAGAGGATAACGGATATGATTATATCTTCGATTCCAGTATTGGAGCTATTCTTCACTTTAATTCATCTGACGATTTGAGTGCTTTGGTGAAAAAAGAATTAGGCTTGTAAACCTAATCACAATATGCAAAACGGAAAAGGCAGGATGTTAGTCCTGCCTTTCTTATTTTTTGTACTAAGAATTGATTCATAAAGCCAAATCTATTTCCAAGAAAACGGGACAATGATCGGAATGTACGGCATCATTGTATTGCCCCGCATTAGAGATTAAATCTTTCATATTTTCGCTTACGGATTGGTAATCAATTCTCCATCCTTTATTTCTAGCCCTGGCAGCAGAACGGTAGCTCCACCAACTATATTCTGTCTTTTCAGGATGTACAAAACGAAAAGCATCCACAAATCCAGATGCTAGCCATTTGCTCATCCAATCCCTTTCTTCAGGTTTGAAACCTGAAGTGTTTTTATTGCTTTTAGGGTTGTGGATATCATTCTCCGTATGGGCAATATTATAATCTCCTACGATAATTAATTTTGGTCGCTCTTTCTTCAACTCCAAAATCCAGTTGTAAAAGTCATCAAGGAATTCCATTTTGAAATCCTGTCTAAGGTCTCCGCTGCTTCCCGAGGGAAAATAACAGTTCAATAATGTCCAATCCCCGAAATCTGTTCTCAAAATCCTACCCTCGGAATCATATTTTTCTATCCCGCAGCCCAGAACAACTTGGTCGGGAGCTTTCTTAGAAAATGTAGCAACGCCGCTATAGCCTTTCTTCTCCGCACTATTCCATTCGAAATGATAACCCAGACCCTCCAATGCCTGTGTGTCATATTGATCCACATTCGCTTTTACTTCTTGGAAACAAATAATATCAGGATTATTGTCAGATATCCAATCCACTAAGCCTTTGTTACTTGCGGCACGGATTCCATTTATATTATAAGAGACGATTTTTATCATGTTATTTATCAATTTTAATAAACCTTATAACAAAGTAGATTTTTGTAATAAAGTTTGAATTCATACAAATATATGGAAAGAATTTTGTGATGGGATTGCTTTTGAACCAATCATAGTTTTATTTTGTCTATTAGGAACTTGTAACTTATAATCTTGTTTCGTAGAAGTGGAAACCAGAGCCTAATTAGAGGCTGAGCAATCATAAAATGCGACCTGTTAGGACAAACTAGCCCTAATGTTTAGGATTGGTTATGGATAAAAGAGACACAATCTGTTGACTTGTGTTAAAGGTATTGTTGGTTTGCTAAAGCCTAAATTAATTGTTTATGATTAGTGGGATTTGAAGAATGCATTTACTAATTTTATAAAAAAGTCCAACACACATAATTTAAAAACCCTAAATAAAGAATGCAAAAGATTTATTTCATTTTATTATTTATCATTTTTACCTTTTCAGCTTTTAGCCAAACCATAACCATAAAAGGTCAGGTTTTGGATGAAGATACACAAGAAGGCATTCCTTTTTGTGACTTATATTTTGAGGGAACAACTATAGGAACTTCCACAGACATGGACGGTTTTTATGAAATCTCTACTGACGAAAATGTGGATTCTATCTCTGTTTCCACAATGGGATATGCTACAGCTTCCAAAGGGGTTTCCAAAGCAGCCGAACAAACTATAAATTTCAGGATGGTCTCATCTGAATTTGCATTGACGGAAGTAGTGGTCAGTGCAGGGGAAAACCCTGCAAATGCCATAGTAAGGGGCATTATTGCCAATAAGAAAAAAAATAGGATAGATAATCTCGATGCTTATGAATGTGAGGTATATTCTAAGCTTGAACTGGATTTGGATAATATAGAACGCTTGAAGAATACAAAACTGATGAAGCCCTTTGGTTTTGTATTCGAAAATGTGGACAGTATAAGTGATGAGAAGCCATATTTGCCTGCATATATCCTAGAGGAAGTTTATGATGTATTCCATGTAAAAGGTCAGGTAAATCCCAAGGAAATGATTCGGGCGAGTAAAGTGTCCGGAGTAGAGAATGCAACGGTGAATGATTTTTTAAGCAATGCCCAAACGGAATACAATATCTATGACAATTGGATAGATATTCTGGAAAAACCCTTTGCCAGTCCTTTCTCCAAGATGGGATTATTCTATTATGAATACTATATCCAAGATAGTACGATGATAGGCGATAAAAAGGCGATTCAGTTAAAATTCAAACCTAAAAGAAAGCAGGAAAATACATTTTTCGGAACGTTTTGGGTCATGAGCGATTCTTATGCTATCCAACGATTGAATATGAGAATGAGTCCTGATGTGAATATCAATCTGGTTTCCAGAATCATTATTTTTGAGGAATACTATTTGGAACAAGACAGTATTTGGCTTCCTAAAAAGCAAAAAACCGTTATTGACTTTACAGCGAATGAGAAGAAGAAAAGGATGGGGATGATAGGGAGGAAAACTCTCTCCTATAAGGATTTTGTGATCAATAAACCCGAAGCCAAAGCAGAGTACAAAGAAAAGGACCCCGAAGATTTCAGCTATGAGGAAATAGAAAAGGATGATGAATATTGGTCAACAGCAAGACATGAGAAACTTAGTGAGAACGAACAGAAGATTTATGAAATGGTGGATAGCATAAAGAATGTTCCGGTTTATAAGACTTATGTGGATATTTTGCAAACATTATTTACCGGATTCAAAGAATTCGGCCCCATACAAATCGGTCCTCTTTTTTCAATGTATAGCATAGACCCCGTTCAAGGGCATCGGTTGAAATTGGGAATCGGGACAAGCAAGAAACTAAGTAAAAAATACAAACTCTATGGCTATGCTGCCTATGGGTTCAAGGATAAAAAGGTAAAATACGGAGGGGATTTTGTATGGGTGTTCAATCGGAAGCCGAGGGCACAATTAGAAGCTTCCTATTATGATGATGTGAGTTTTTCGAGTGAAAATTCAGAAGATTTCTCTACAGGGAATTTACTTACAGGGATTTATCGGAAAAAGATTCATTTGAAATTGATTCATATCAGGGAGGGAAAAATAGCAATGGAAAAATATTGGAAAAAAGGCTGGTCGAATAGATTGGTGGTTTTGCATAGACATTTGGATCCTTATGGTGGATTGAATGAAAATGGCGGCGGTTTCAATTACCAATATCTTCCGAATCCAGATAGACCGACCGAAATAGATACGACAATCAGTTCTGCTGAAGTCATACTTTCGCTAAGGTATGCTTTCAAGGAAAGGGTAATTGACGGAGCGTTCAAAAGAACGAGTTTGGGCTCTCAATATCCCATTGTAGAACTTCAATACACCAAGGGAATCAAGGGTATTTTTGGTAGTGAATACAATTACCATAAATTATTATTTGGAATCAGGGGGTATTTTAATGTAAATCCGATAGGTTGGACTTCTGTCAATTTGAAAGCAGGGAAAACTTTTGGACAAGTACCTTTTTTATTGACGGAAATACATCCCGGAAATGAATCCTACACCTATAATAAGACCGCATTAAACGGAGCGTATAAATACGAATTCGCCAGTGACTTTTTCGGCTCACTAATTATAGACCACCATTTTGATGGATTCATTCTGAATAAAATCCCATATATTAGGAAACTGAATTGGAGGACAGTAGCAACATTCAGAACAATATGGGGAAGAATGTCAGCCGAAAACCTTGCCGCCAACCAACTCAATTATTCCGACCCTAGTCTAGACGGGAAAAAAACCTATACAGGCTTCACTACACCGAATAAATATCCGTATATGGAAACGGGTGTGGGAATTGAAAACATTTTCAAATTTATTCGGGTCGATGTACTTTGGAGGTTGAATTATTTGGAAAACCCCGATGTAAATCCGCTTACATTTAGATTGGGAATGGATTTTTATTTTTAAAATTATTTACAATCTTGCTTATTGTAATAAGAAATTTTTCTTTGGATAGTATCTAGGCTATTCTTATTCGTATAATTATTTTTTTCGTGGACAATGATTTGTGTCCAATTTCCTTGCTTATCATATTGATAATCAAAGGTCGAACTCCTAAACGGGATATTATCCTCATCCAACTCCTCTATACTTACCCAATTTCCATAATCATTTGCCTTTCGGGTTTCGGTTCTCAATAGCCCATTGGTCTTACCCGAGCCGCTGTCTTTTCCATATTTCAATATTTCAAGCTTTCCGTCGGCATCATAATTGAATTGTTCCCTATTGATAAAATATTTTTTCTCGGAAGCATTAGGCGAATTAACCATCTTTAAAAGAGGTCTTCCCAAAGCATCATAACTCCAATTTTCCGTATATTCAACCAGCCATTCCTTTCCGTTCCATTTCAAGGATTGGCTCTCCCTGACTTTGCCTTTTTTATTAAGGATGTAAAGGCTTTTTTGTTTTTCTGATAATTGATTCGTAATGCTGTCTCCTTGGGTTTGGTATAGGTATTCGACTTTTTCGCTAGGGAATATCATTTTATTCAGATTTCCGTCACAATCAAATGCCAAGACCAAATCACTCCCCACAAAATCCAATTCCTTGACACCATTTTTCACACTTTCGTCAAAAAGCATTTCATAGACCATATTGGAAGTATTGACATTATCTTTCTTATCCGAAGTGCAAGCCGCGAAGCTTAAGAAAAATAGGAAGAAGAAAAGAAATGCAATATGGTTTGGCTGATATGTTTTCATAAATGAATAACTCTTAGGAATATTAATAAATTGCGTTTTTAGGGGCGGTGATTTTTATTTCACCATTCCTTATTTCCCATTTTCTACTTCATCAAAAAATGGGTGCATTTCAAAATGTCGTTCTTCTTCCGTGATAGTGGAATTGTAGTAGGGTTGTCGCTCCTGCGGAGCGACAAAATGAATTGCACCCCAAAAAATCATGCCTCGAATTTATCCAAGAGTTCCACAAACCTATAAACATCTTCAAAACTGTTATATAAAGGAACCGCTGCTACCCGAATAACATTAGGCTCTCGCCAATCTGCAATGACCCCGTTTTCCGTAAGGAAATCAAATAATGCCTTTCCTCCATCTCCTGTAAGGATGGATAATTGGCAACCCCTATCCTTTGCGGTTTTAGGTGTGATGATATTGAATTTTTCTTCTTCCTTATTCAATTCATTAATGAGCCTTTCCATATAGGCGACCAGCTTTTCACTTTTCTCCCTCAATTGGGTCATGCCTATTTCTTGGAACATATCTAAACTCACCTTATGTGCAGCCATGCTTAGTATTTGTGCATTGCTCAACTGCCAGCCTGCCGCACCACTCATAGGAACAAATCCTTTTTTCATCAAGAAACGCTCTCCCTCATCATGTCCCCACCATCCGGCAAAACGAGGCATATCCGGATTCTTTCCATGTTTTTCATGAACAAAAAGTCCACTCGAACCTCCGGGACCGGAATTCATATATTTATAACTGCACCAAACAGCAAAATCCACTTCCCAATCATGTAAGTGCAAAGGTACATTCCCAGCAGCATGGGCAAGGTCAAAACCTACATTCGCCCCTACTTCATGTCCTATTTTCGTAATGGATTCCAAGTCATAAAACTGCCCCGTATAATAATTTACACCACCCAACATGACCAAGGCAACTTTGTCGCCCTCCTTTCGGATGACATCCAAAATGTCCTCTGTCCTTAATGTATATTCCCCATCCCTTGGCGTCAATTCTATAATCGCATCTTCTGGGGCAAAACCATGCCATTTGGCTTGGCTTTCCATCGCATATTGATCAGATGGAAAAGCACCGCCCTCCATGATGATTTTATAACGTTCTTTATTGGGTCTATAAAAGGAAACCATCATAAGATGGAGATTAGTAGTCAAAGTATTCATCACCACGACTTCCTCCTTTTTGGCACCTACGATATTAGCGGATTGTTCCAAAAGGAATTGGTGGTAATACATCCAAGGCATTTTGCCCTTGAAATGCCCTTCCACTCCATATTCTTTCCAATGTTCCAATTCATTCAATATCGCATTTTTCGTTTCTTTGGGCTGTAAGCCCAAAGAATTGCCACACAAATAAATAGTATCCTTTCCTTGGTGTTTTGGAATCCAAAATTTGTCTCTATACGCTCTTAATGGATCTTTCTGATCCATTTCTCTTGCATAGGATAATGTATGTCTAATCATGATATTTTATTGAAATAAATTCCCTTGTTTACCAAATTCCAATGGACGTTCAATTTGTAATAAGCTGGACTTTGTTTCCAACCCACCGGTAAATCCCACCAAATCTCCATTCTTACCAATAACCCTATGGCAAGGAACTACAATGGGTATCGGATTCCGGCCATTCGCAGCACCTACTGCCCTTACTGCCTTTGGAGAATTGATGGCAAGCGCAACATCGGAATAGCTGACGGTTTTTCCATAGGGAATATTAAGTAATTCAGCCCAAACGCTTTTATCAAAATCCGCAGCATCCGACCAGTCCAGTTCCAAATCAAAAGACTGTCTTTCCCGATTAAAATATTCCCTCAGTTGGCTTACGCAATTTTCTAACTCCGTAGGTATTTGCTCCTCATGTTCCTTGTCTCCCCACTCAATAGCAGAGATACCTTTATGAGTCATTTTAATGATTAAAGTACCTATAGGTGAATTATAATATGCCTTTGCAATGACCATATGAGGTTAATCTGTTATATTTTACGGTGACTTAGATGAATTGCTTGGTTCCCCAAGCATCCAATTCTTCTTCAGTCCATAATTCAGGGAAAAAGATAACCCTTTGGTTTTTCGGAGGCAGGTATTTTTGCCAATTGGTGCCACCTGTCGCAGAAATTTGTTCGGGCTTCCTATCCAAATATTTTACTGCCGAACGATAATGTGCCAGTGGCCACCTTACATTCGCATTCAAATCATGTTCCTTGAGCAACTTGATAAGTTCCTGGTTATTTTGTTCTTTTTCGGGCAGCCTTTTATACAATTGCCAAATGTTGCTATCCTTAACACTCATCCCCAAATCTATGAGTTCTTTAGAGTACTTTTCTTCGAATTGCCTTAAGGTTAATGTTTTTTTGCCAGTAGCAAGTTCGGTTGCACCTTGTTTCCAATAGAGGTTTTCATACATTTCCATAAAATCGGAATCCATATTGGAATCCTTTCTTTTATTATGATGAAGCAGATTGTTGAAATCAGTACTTACAATTTCTATCTTCCGGTATTGTGCAGATTGAAAACCGCTTGCAGGCAATAAGCTCATTCTGAATTTCAGAAATTCTTCTTTGTCCATGCCAGTCACCATGATAGAAAAAGAATTGTCAAGGGCATTGAAATATGAGACTATCCGTTTGATTTGTCTTTTGAATAATTCAAGACTCATATTTTCCTCCTTCGCTAATCGCTCAAAGGCATCTAGTATCAACCTGAAATATAACTCAGTGATTTGATGGTACATGATGAATATTCGTTCATCCGGAATATTGGTTTTTGGTGTCTGTAAGCTTAGTAAAGTATCCAAGTGTACATAATCCCAATAAGTTAGGTAATCTGCATACAAGAGACCATCAAGATATGATTGCATATCCTGTCCCATCACTTGGAATTTCTGCTCTAACTTTTCTAATCTAGTCAGCATGTCATGTGTAAGATCCATATATGGTAGTTTGATTTTACAAACTTAATTGTTCTGATAGTTTACAGTGTATTTAGATTGTTATAGATAAATAATCATATTTTTTGATTGTGCACGACTAGAATAAATATCTAAAATCCAGTATGTCTATCTGTCCATTTTAAGCAAAGGTAGGAAATTAGAATAGATTATCTCATAAGTCTCATTCCTAAATAAATACAGAATAAACATAGGCATAAACTTACAATGATATTCAAACTGGCATAAAAGAAATTTCCTTGTTCCAATAGCCTAAAGGTTTCCATAGAGAAAGTACTGAAAGTGGAAAAACCACCACAAAAGCCTATCATAAATAGATAACTCATGGATTCGGGTAAACCATTTTTGCCAGAGTAAGCAGTAAACATCCCAAGAATAATGCAAGCGATAGCATTTGCAAATAATGTAGCCAAAGGAAAGGCTGAAGCATAATTGCTTAATAACCGAGCAACCCCAAAACGAACAATGCTCCCTAATCCTCCTCCAATGAATACATAGACATAAGGCATAGCTTAGGTATTGGCATTTCGGATGATTCTTATCCTCCTTGTATATAAATAAAGTGTTCCGGAAGAAACCGTGGCAATGCCTAATAACAGAAGTATGAGGTTAAGCGACCCAATATCTTGTAAAAAATAAACAAGTAGAATAAAGCAGACATTAACAAAAATAAGGGTAATCGTCCCTTGGGTATGGGACATGCCACAATCCAATAATAAATGATGAATATGGGTTTTGTCAGGATAGAAGGGAGAATGTCCTTTAGCCATTCTGGTCACGAATACTCGTAGGGTATCAAACAAAGGAATGATTAATACTCCTATAGCGACTGCCGGTGTGGATTTAATAACCAAATTCGGATGCACTTCCATGAGGAGTGGGTCGCCATTATGTTCAATGAATTTAAGAGTAAGTATCGAGGAGATTAATCCTAATAATAAAGACCCCGTATCTCCCATGAAAATTTTGGCGGGGGTGAAATTATAATTTAGGAAAGCCACTGTTGCTCCGATTGATGAAAAGGCAACCATGGCCATATCCATACGGTCTATTAATAAGAACCAAGCACCAAAAGATAGTGAAATCAAAATCGAAATACTACCAGCCAGACCATTGATGCCATCTATCAAATTAAATGCGTTGATGATGATGAATATCGTAAATATACTTAGGATTACGGCAAATGCTTCGGGTAAATCATATACCCCAAAGATACCATATAGGCTGGTGATTTTAATATTGGCGCGATAAACCAGAATAGTAGCAGCCATGAGTTGGCCTACCATTTTTTTATAAGGAGACATAGGTGCGATATCATCCTTTGCTCCCATGAGAAAGATAATGACAAAAGCAGCTAAAATATATTGTAAATCACCAAAGGCCTCAAAGGGAGTCCACATTACAATAGAAAAAATAACTCCAGCGAATATTCCAATCCCTCCGAGAGAAGGTGTTATCTCCGTATGGGAGTGTCTTTCGGTAGGAATATCGACTAGGTTTTTTTGCTTCGCAACGCTTATAATCGAGGGAATTGCAAAAAAAGTGACTGAAAATGCCGTTATGAAACTAAGTATGATATCGTACATCAGTATTTGCTTGTTTGAGCATTTATAAGCTTCAAAAGCCTTACTCAGATTGCGAAATTAAGACAAAGGCGTTAATAATGGTAAATTTTAATAGCCAATTGATAGAATTAAGTGATATTACTTTTTAATAAAGCCATAATTTCAACAGATTAAGAGTATATTAGGAATGATGATGAAGTATTCAGTATTGATTTTTTTCTATTTGTCTTTCTGTTTTTCTATAAAGGGGCAAGCTATAGATTATTCTGCATTCCAAGCAGGAGCATTGCACAAGAAAAAAGGAGAATATGAAGAAGCTGTCGTACATTTTTCCGAATTCATATTCAAGTACCCGAATAAAACTGCCCAAGTTTATCTCGATAGGGGCTACTCTTATTTGTACTTGAAAAAATTTGATAATGCTATAAATGATTTTCAAAAATTCCAAGAAATGGAACCTAATAAATCATTAGGATTCTTTGCATTGGGAAAAACCTATTACCAATTAAAACAATTCAATATTTCTATACAAAATTTTAATGATGCTCTAGCAGTGCAACCTTTGGATCCGCGTTCTCTTAATGACAGGGGAATGGCAAAATGTAGGCTTAATGATTTTGATGGAGCCATTAAGGATTTCATAAAAGCAACAACGATTGATACTAGTTTCGCAATGGCATTCAACAATGCAGGAGCAGCTAGGTATTATAATCAGGATATAGAGAATCCTATAAAAAAAGACATAAAGGATGCGGTTATGTTTTTTACCAAAGCCATAGAAAACGACCCTACACTATCCATAGCCTATAGAAACAGAGGTGCAATGAATTTATTTCTTGGCAATTTGGATTTGTCTATCAAAGATTTGACCATTGCTGCCAAACTCGAACCTAAATTGGCAGTCATTCCTTTTTATAAAGCGATTGTCTTGGCAGAAAAGAAAAGATATTCCGCTTCCTTGGAAAACTTGGAAAAGGCAATAAAATTAGATCCCGAATTTTATTATTCTTACGAAGAAATGGGAGATGTGTTGACTAAGATGAAACAATATGAAAAAGCAGAATCTTTCTATAAAACAGCTATTGCGAAAACAAAAAACCAAACTTATGAGGGCTTGATGTATTATAAGCTTGGCATAGTATCTGCATTAAAAAAAAGTAAGGGTGAAATGTACATTAATTTAAAAAAAGCAAGGAAATTAGGGGCATTCAAAGATCGGGCAGTTTATACAAAATTCTTTGGAATTACAGCGTTCAATAAATACCGGAAAGAAAAGAAATTCAGGAAATTCACAAAGTCGATTACTAGGGTCAAGAAAGAGAACAAATTCGCCCAATCCGAGCTTAGATGGTTCCGCATGTATGATTAAAATTTTTAATCTATCTGAGGTTAATCTGCGGACTAAGGAATTAAATCCTATTTTTACATTTGAATAAACCAGGATTATGCAAATAGAAGATCAACAAAGGACCAAAATAGTTGCCACAATCGGTCCGGCTTCCGACTCATACGACAACTTACTTGAGTTGGTTAAAGTCGGAGTGAATGTTTTTAGGCTCAATTTTTCCCATGGGAAACACGAGGATCACCTCAAGGTCATCAACAGGATAAATTATATTAATGAAAAATATAACCTGCACATTGGAATACTTTGTGATTTACAAGGACCGAAGTTGAGGGTGGGACAAATGGAGGGAGATGGATTGCCGATAGCACAAGGAGACATCTTGACGTTTACGAATGAGGAGTGCATCGGAACCAAGGATAAAATCTATATGAGTTATGAGAAATTTGCAGAAGATGTGCAGGTAGGCGAAAAAGTGCTCGTAGATGATGGCAAAATCGTTTTGCAAGTGGTCGAAACCAATAAGGTTGATACTGTAAGGTTAGAAGTAAAACACGGAGGAATCCTTTCCTCCAGAAAAGGAGTGAACCTGCCTAATACGAATATTACTCTTCCCTCTATGACTGAAAAAGACGAAAGGGATTTGGAATTCATACTAGGACAAAATATACATTGGATAGCACTTTCTTTTGTTCGGAAAGCGAAAGACGTAAAGGAATTGATAAAAAAGATAAGGGACAAGGGACATCCTGCAAAAGTTATTGCGAAGATAGAAAAACCCGAAGCCATTAAAAATATCAAATCCATCATTAAGGCTTCCAATGGTATCATGGTGGCAAGAGGGGATTTGGGGATTGAAGTCCCAATGGAAAAATTGCCATTAATACAGAAAGACATCATAAAAAGATGTATCCAAAGAGCAAGGCCGGTAATTGTCGCAACACAAATGATGGATAGCATGATTACGAGTCCTTCCCCTACAAGGGCGGAAATCACAGATGTTGCAAATGCAGTTTTGGACGGTGCGGATGCAGTGATGTTGAGTGGGGAAACATCCGTGGGGAAACATCCCTTGCTAGTGGTCAAAGCAATGAATAAGATAATTGCGGAAGCAGAAAAATTCTATAATTCACCACATACTCCCAAAGCCAACGAAAAATCAAGGACATTCCTTTCCGATGTAATCTGCTTTAATGCAGGCAAAACCTCGGATGAAATAAAAGCCAAGGCAATAATAGGAATGACAAGCTCCGGATATACGGCATTCAAAGTTTCCAGTTGCAGACCCAAAGCAAACATTTATATCTTTTCAGACCAACAATACATGCTTTCTATCCTTAACCTAGTTTGGGGAGTCAAATGCTTTTATTATGACAAATTCACATCTACGGACGAAACGATCACTGATGTGACAGAAATCCTAAAAAATGCAGGAGAGATAAAAGTAGGAGAGACGATAGTAAATACAGGAAGTATGCCTTTGCACCAGAGATACCGGACGAATATGCTGAAGATTACCACAGTCGAGTAGCATTAACATTTTCAATCGCTTTTTTTACATAAGCTTTATAATACGGGAATTCAAAATCAACTATCTTTATAATATCTATCCAGAAGGTTTTGTCATGAAAAGAGTTCCTTTGCCAAGGATTACTAAGCCTAAAAAATAGTGACTATTATGGATAGTTTAAGGTCATAATAGTAACCCTTGCTAATTTATCCAATGGCAATAAGTTGAATTAGTCATTTAGTACTTATCCGCACCAAAGCAGAAATTTAATAATTGAAAAATAAAAACGATAAACCAAAATGAAAATTATTATCCCAATGGCGGGACGAGGGTCAAGGTTACGCCCACATACACTAACAGTACCCAAACCGCTAGTACCGGTAGCAGGAAAACCAATCGTACAGAGATTAGTAGAAGATTTGGCATCTTCATTTAAGGAAGAGGTGGATGAAATTGCTTTTATAATAGGGGATTTCGGGGAGCAGGTAGAAAAGGATTTATTGGAAATTGCCAAGAATCTGGGAGCAAAGGGTTCCATTTATCACCAAACAGAACCATTGGGAACGGCACATGCCATATTATGCGCTAAGCCCAGCCTTTCCGGCAATGTTATTGTAGCATTTGCAGATACATTGTTCCGTGCTGATTTTTCTTTCGATAAGGATTTGGATGGGATAATCTGGACGCAACAAGTAGCAGACCCATCAGCATATGGAGTCGTGAAACTTGACAATGACGGATATATTACCGATTTTATAGAAAAACCGGAAACATTTGTTTCTGACAAAGCGATTGTAGGAATTTATTATTTCAATGATGGGGAAAACCTAAGGGATGAACTACAATATTTACTAGATAATGATATTAAGGACAAAGGAGAATACCAACTCACCAATGCCCTTGAAAATATGAAAGCCAAAGGCTTGAAATTCAAACCGGGGATTATAGACGAATGGTTGGATTGTGGAAATAAGAAAGCAGTAGTCCATGCCAACCAAAGGGTTCTGGAATTTGATAAGGATAAGGACATCGTCCACCCATCCGCGAATACTGATGGCTCGATTATCATTCCTCCTTGTTTCATAGGAGCGAATGCAAAAATCACAAATTCAATTATAGGACCACACGTCTCCATAGGGCACAATACGAATATTGTAAATGCTGTTATAAGAAATAGTGTTATACAAAATGAATCCAATATAGAAAATGCCCACTTGGAAGACTCCATGTTGGGGAATAAGGCAGATTACAAAGGAAGACCGTCCGTTATCAGCCTTGGTGATTATTCAAATTATAGTTCATGATGAAATCCTTTAGGAACCATATTCTTTTGATTCTTTTAGTTTTAATTTGCTCGGATGTTGTCGCACAATTGAAAGATAGACCCTTGCTAGCAGATATAGAAATACAGAAAATATTCATAGATGCCAATAGGGAAAAACTTTTGGGACATTACCAAGATGCCGCATATCTTTTCAGGGAAGTACTGAACAAAGATCCGAAAAACCATTCGGCAGCCTACGAATTGGCAAGAATGTATGACGTTTTGGAAGAAGATGCAATGGCATTGAAAACCATAGAAAAGGCAGTGAAACTAGCCCCTGAAAATGTTTGGTACATGGACTTCCATGGTCAGGTCTTGGAACGGAATGGAAGACCCGGAAAGGCAGCCGAAGTATATGGCAAACTAACAAGAATCCATCCGGATAATGAATATTTCCTTTTTCAACAAGCCTATTATTTTATCAAGGCAGACAAGCCCGGTTCAGCCGTTGTCATTTATGACAAGATTGAAAAAATGATAGGAGTCAATGAAGAATTGGCAAGGAAAAAATATATGCTTTATTATGGAATGAATGATAAGAAAGCATCAGAAGAAGAATTGGGCAAACTGATAAAAGCTTATCCTGGAGAAACTAATTATTTACACATTCTAGCTGAGTTCTACAAAAAAGAAGAGAGGGGGAAAGATTTGCAAAAGACATATGAAAAAATCCTTAGTCTAAATCCCAATGATGCAGAAGCCAATCTCGCATTAGCGGAATCGTATAAGAAAAATGAGGATCACCTTAAATATCTTGCAGCAATAAAACCCACAATCACCAAGTCAGATGTGGATATAGACATCAAAGTGAGGGAGTTGTTTCCCTATATAGGAATCATTGGGGAAACAAAAGACAATGAAGTGAAAGTCGCAGCCTTGGAACTAGGGGAAACATTAGCTTTAGCCCACCCTCAAGAAGCTAAAGCACATTCTCTTTATGCAGACATGTTGTACCATTCCGGACAGACGAAGGCAGCATTGAAAGAATACAAAAAGACACTGGATTTTGATAAAAGTGTATTTCCTGTATGGGAACAAATCATGTATATTCATGCAGAGTCCCAAGAAATGAAAGAGCTTATCCAAGTAACGGAAAAAGCCTTGGATTTCTTTCCGAACCACGCCAAGGTTTATTATATGAATGGTTTTGCACAAAGTTTCTTAGGCAAGGAGGGAGAAGCTGTGAATATGTTTGAACAGGCATTGATGATGGCAGGAAAAAACACGTCATTGAAATATGAAATATGCAATCGTTTGGGAGTTTCCTATTTCAACCTGAAAAAATATGAACGTTCAGACAAGATGTTTGAAAGGGCATTGGAATTATCGCCCAAAGGATATTCAGCATTACATAATTATAGCTACCACCTTTCCAAAAGAGGAAAAGAGTTGGACAAGGCAAAAGATATGTCGATTCGTGCCAATGAATTGAATCCCGGACAACCTGCATTCCAAACCAATTTGGGAGCTATTCTTTTCAAAATGGAAAAATACAAAGAAGCCAAAGCTTGGATAGAAAAAGCCTTGAATTCCGGTGGCAATAAATTGCCAATGACCATAGAATTGTATGGAGATATTTTGTATAAAGAAGGAGACAAGACCAAGGCTTTGGAAAGTTGGCAATCAGCCAAAGAACTAGGAGGGAATTCCAAGGAATTGGAACAAAAGATAATGGATCAGAAAATGTAGTCACAAATTCTGCTCAAGGGAAACAGGCATCAGGAAATCTTGATGCCTGTTTTTATTTTGGAACTGGTTTGAAAAAATCTTTTTTTAAAAGAAAATTTTATTCCTCACGAAACCCTATTTTTGGAATGCACACGTTAGTAATAAAGGTACTTTTTATAATGTTTCAAAAGACAAAATAAATACAGGAAAAGAATTTAAGTTAGAGCAAATACACAAAGTGTCAGGAACTGCTAATTATCCTCCCAAACTAAGAAAACTTAAATCGGATAAGATTGCTTGTATCTTTACAAGAAATACTTTTTTATTGAAAAAGATAAAGCCCCTTATAAAATAAACGAAATAGAAATTGATTCTATATTGCCAAGTTCTTATAAGAATGAAATTAAGAGTGGAATAACTTTAATTGCCCTATCATTATAATTTCAGAATTGGAAACGGAAGAATCTCTCGCCAACATGGGTAGCATCCGTTTAACATTGGAAGATATAGGAATGTTTTATGACCTAGGATTATATGGTATATTTAAAGATAAGGGATTTGATTTCCTAATGACAAAAAAAAGGATTATATAAAAAAACAACAAAAATGGTGGAGGTTTCGCTATCATGTCTGATGATTCCCAAGTACCTATTTCTAGAAGAAGAAAGGAAGCATTCTTAGAATTTTTGCTTAAATAGTAGAAATATCATGGCAGCTTACCAACAAAAAACACTCGTTTTTTGATTACTAACTCCAAAAGCTTTATTTTTCAGTAAATTTTGAAAACTCGAAATTAGCGACGGCAACTGAACACACAGGCATATGGAATTAAAAGAAGGGAAACAAAAATTCATACAATCTTGGGGAACATTGGGCTCGCATTGGGGAATCAACAGGACAATGGCTCAGATTCATGCACTATTATTGATTTCAAATGAGGCATTGAATGCCAATGATATAATGGAAGAATTGAATATTTCCATGGGAAATACAAATATGAATATTCGTGCACTAATAGATTGGGGTTTGGTCTTCAAGGAACTCAAACCAGGAGAACGGAAAGATTTTTTCGTAGCTGAAAAAGATATGCTGGAAGTGGTAAAACGAATCATTACCCAAAGAAAGAAAAAAGAATTGGAGCCCATGCTTCGGGTACTGGAGAGTATTTCAAATGTAGAGGGAACAGATGCTGAAACCGAAGAATTCAAGAAAGTGATTAAGGATATAACCTTATTTTCAAGCAAAGCAGATTCAGCCCTTGACAATTTAATAAAATCAGACTCTAATTGGTTCATAGGAACCTTTATGAAAATGATTAAGTAGTGCCTGTTGCGTTTTACGCAACAGAACATTAGTATTTAGATTCTAGTATCTACAACTTATAATGATTTTCGTAGAAAATCACCCGATTAATATGAATTGTCTAGGTGCTAAATACTAATCTCTTCTAGTACTCATTCAAATGAATTAAATTATTATTTTTGCCTTATTTTATCGCTGCGAAGATTAAAATACTACTATAATGGCTCTTTCTCAAAAACCTTGGCTGGCTAATTATCCCAGTGGAATACCCGCTAATGTCGATGTGGACAGCTATGCGTCCCTCATTGAAATCATAGATGAGAATCTAAAAAAGTATGCGAACCTTGTCGCTTTTTCCAATTTTGGCAAAGAATTGAAATACAAGGAGGTAGATAGAATGTCCAAGGATTTTGGGGCATACCTCCAATCCAGAGGTTTGGAACCGGGAGATAAGATTGCCCTCATGATGCCCAACATGTTACAATATCCTATAGCTCTTTTCGGAGCATTGAGAGCAGGCTTGATTGTAGTGAATACCAATCCCCTTTATACCCCTCGGGAAATGAAGCACCAGTTCACAGATTCAGGGGTAAAGGCAATCATCATAGCAGAGAATTTTGCAGCTAATCTGGCTAAAATCATTGGGGAAACCAAAATTAAAACCATTATCCTGACCAGTGTAGGCGAAATGTTGGGGACTGTCAAGGGAGGTATGGTTAACTTGGTAATCCGTAAAGTCAAAAGAGGTGTGCCTAAATTTGATTTGCCCAATACCGTAGGTTTCAAGGAAGCCTTGAAACAAGGAAAGAAATTTACCTTGAAAAGAAGACAAGGAAGCCCCAACGATACCATCTTACTTCAATACACAGGAGGAACAACAGGCGTCGCAAAAGGAGCTATGCTAACAAATAGGAATCTAGTGGCAAACATGTTGCAGATATATAATGTGATGCTTCCCTTTTTGGAAAAAGAAAAGGAAACCGTTCTTTCCCCACTTCCTATGTATCATATATTTTCCTTTACAGTTAATTGTCTCGCTATGATGACAATGGGAGCCAAGAACATCCTAGTCACCAACCCAAGGGATTTAAAATCCGTAATGAAAGAATTCCAACGATATCAGATTTCTATAATGACTGGCGTCAATACCCTATTCAACGCTTTGTTGAACCACCCCGATTTCAAAGACCTTGACTTTAGCCACCTCAAAGGATGTGTAGGAGGAGGAATGGCGGTGCAAAAACCAGTAGCGGAAAGATGGCAAAAAGTGACCGGTTGTTTCTTGGCAGAGGGTTATGGAATGACAGAATCATCCCCAGTCGCCTCTTGTAACCCCATAGATGGTTCTGGTTGGTTAGGCTCGATCGGATTGCCGGTCCCATCTACTGACATGAGAATCGTGGACGATAACGGGATGCCCCTGCCAATGGGTGAAATAGGTGAGATCCAAATTAAGGGACCCCAAGTAATGAAAGGTTATTATAACAATCCTGCCGCAACAGAAAAGGTTCTGAAAGATGGCTGGTTGAGTACTGGGGATATCGGGAAAATGACAGAAGGAGGTTTTTTCCAAATCGTAGATAGGAAAAAAGACATGATTCTGGTTTCCGGATTCAATGTCTATCCCAACGAAGTAGAAGAAGTAATAGCGGGACATCCGAAAGTATTGGAAGTAGCAGCAGTAGGTTTAGCAGACGAGAAATCTGGAGAGGTCGTAAAAATATTCGTAGTCAAAAAAGACAAATCACTAACAGAAAAGGAATTGAAAACCTTTTGTAAAGAAAACCTAACAGGATATAAGGTGCCCAAGGCTATCGAATTCAGGGATGATTTGCCAAAAACAAATGTGGGCAAGATTTTAAGAAGAGAATTGAAAGGGAAGTAAGGTGTCTCTTCCATTTAATTGTATTAAAATAATTAAGCTTAGTTTTCTCTATCCTTCAGTTTCCTTTAGTTGTGTTAAGCCTAGTAGATTGATTTATTTGAATAAATAATTAAGTTGCAACGCAGGGGCGAAATTAAAACAGCTTCTAAATGATTGTTTTGTACTAAAATTGTTTTTTAACAAATACAATTGGAACAACATGTTTTTTTTGCCTATATTCATAGGTTAAAGGAGAGGGTTTTTAGCCTAATTAGAATTATCTTTATAAAACGAACGAGAAATAATCAATACATAAACCACTATCTTAATAGCACGTATATGAAAAGAAGTACTACAATTAGCATTTTTTTATTGTTTTTTTTACTTACCGCAGGGCTTAATGCCCAGACAGTGGTTAGGGGAATTGTTTTCGACGCAGCGAATAATGAGCCATTGATTGGAGCAGGGGTAATCATAGAAGGAACTTCCATAGGAACGGTTTCCGATTGGGACGGTTCTTTTGAATTTGAAACAGAAATGGCATATCCTTTTACTTTGGAAGTATCCTATATCAGTTTTGAAACTAAGATGGTAGAAGTGGTATCCGATGCAAGGCTAACCATAAATTTGGAAGAGGCTTCTGTAGAAATAGGAGTGGTAGATGTAAAGGCAAGCAGGATTTCTGATAAACAAAAAGAATCGCCACTTACTGTAGAAGCAATGGACATCATCGCTATTAAGGAAACACCATCCGCAGATTTTTACGATGGTTTGGGTTCTTTGAAGGGAGTGGATTTGACAGCGGCAAGTTTAGGATTCAAAGTTGTGAACACTAGAGGATTCAATAGTACAAGCCCCGTCCGTTCCCTACAAATAATAGACGGAGTGGATAACCAAGCACCAGGATTGAATTTTTCTCTGGGTAATTTTTTAGGTACATCAGAATTAGACATTAATAAGGTGGAGTTAATCGTAGGGGCAAGCTCCGCATTTTATGGACCTAATGCCTTTAATGGCGTAATTAGCATGAGAACCAAAGATCCTTTTTTCAAAGAAGGACTTTCGGCAATGGTGAAAGTAGCAGAAAGGCAGCAAATCAAAGGAGCCATTAGATGGGCGGATGCCATTAAGAATAAGGAAGATAATAAAGTCTTTGCCTACAAATTGAATTTGGAATATTTCCAAGCCAATGATTGGGAAGCTGAAAATTATGACCCTGTTTATGATTCGGATGTAACTTCCAATAATCCTGGAGGATACGATGCCGTAAATATTTATGGAGATGAATATCAAAGCAGGAATGACTTTGGAAATCCTGCTTCATTCAATCATCCGGGGTTGGGGCAATTTAGTAGGACAGGATACAGGGAAAAAGATTTAGTGGATTATAGGACCCGAAACTTAAAATCTAATCTGGGATTATACTTCAGAACGAATCCCTCCAAGAAAGAACAATCCCCAGAGTTTGTATTTACAACCAATTTCGGCACAGGAACTACAGTATATCAAGGAGATAATCGTTTTAGTCTAAAGGGGATTACTTTCCTTCAGAATACCTTGGAATTCAAGAAAAGGAATAAATATTTTGTCAGAGCTTACACAACGAGGACCGGAGCAGGAAATACTTATGATCCATATTTTACAGCGTTGGAATTACAGGAAAGAGCAAAACCCAATAGCGAATGGTCGATTGACTACTTCAATTACTGGGTATCGGAAATAGAACCCAGATTCCAAGATGAATCCTTAGGTTATCCACAATTAGTTGCTCCTTATTTCGACCCTGTAACAGGAGAACTTGTGATTACTCCTTTTGATACGGAAGGGGCTGAGCAATGGCTGATTGACAATAATGGATTAGTTTCCGAATGGCATGCAGAAGCCGCAGCATACGCAAACGGACCTGGAAACGGAACTTCCCAATCCACTGCTTTTCTTGATCCGAATTCCGATGATCCGATAGAGCAAGCTAGATTTGAAGAAGCATTCAATGATATCACTGGAACGTTAAGTTCGGAAGGAGGCACAAAATTCTTTGACAATTCTGCACTATACCATATTCATGGAGAATATATTTTTACCCCTACTTGGACGGATAAAATAACAGTAGGTGCGAATGGACGAATGTACACTCCCAGATCTAAGGGAACCGTTTTCCGTGATTCTACAGATGAAAAGATTAACAATAAGGAATTCGGAGTATATGCAGGACTTGAAAAGGGCTTTTTTGATAATAAATTAAAAGCACAAGTAGCATTCCGTACAGATAAGAATGAAAATTTTAAATGGTTATTCTCTCCGGCAGCGTCCTTGGTATATACGCCATCTCAGAATAATTTCTTCCGTGTTTCGTTTTCTTCCGCCATTAGGAATCCTACCTTGTCCGATCAATATCTTAGCCTGAATGTAGGCCGTGCAATTCTTTCGGGAAACCTAGATGGAGTGGAAAACTTAGTAACAGTAGAGTCCCTTTTTGATGCATTTTCGGGTGCCATAGGCTTGGATCCATCCCAGTTGGATAGCTTCAATATCGCAGCAGTACAACCAGAACGGGTGCAGACTTTTGAATTGGGAGCTAGGACAACGCTATTTGATAAGGTTTATGTAGATGCTGGATACTACTATAGTATTTATAAAGATTTCCTTGGTTACCAAATAGGTGTTGACTTTGATTATTTTTCAACGGGACAGCCCAAAAGGCTTCAAGCATATAGATATGCTGCCAATTCCGAAAATACGGTAACAACTCAAGGGATTTCCGTAGGTATTAATTACTACTTTATAGACAAATTCAGCTTGAATGGTAATTATTCTTGGAATAAATTATTAAAAGCCGCCGAGGATGACCCAATAATTCCCGCATTCAATACTCCCGAACATAAATTCAACGTAGGGATAGGAGGAAGGAACCTGACACTTAAATTAGGGAAGAAATCCCTTAAACATATTGGTTTCAATATTAATTATAAATGGGTGGAAGGATTCTTATTTGAGGGGTCTCCCCAGTTTACAGGTTTTGTTCCGACTTATGATATGTTGGATGCACAAGTGAATGTCCGTGTCCCTAAAATCCATACAACGTTCAAGCTGGGAGCTTCGAATATACTGAACAATAAGAGATTCCAAACCTATGGAGGACCGAGAATCAGCAGAATGACTTATTTGACCATAACCTACGAACCATAAAAATAAAAACAGCACAGGTAAATATGCCAGCGTTGCAACTTAATCTTTAATTTCTTTTATTCATAAAAATAGCTTTATAATGTTAAGAACTAATTTACTATTTACTTTTTTATTATTTGCACTCAGTGTGCAATTCGCATCTGCCCAAGAGAGATACTTGCAAGAGGTATTCACTGATGTAGCAGTAGAAAGCGATGTAACCTATGGTGTAAATGCTACTGCATTATACTTTACCGTAGTGGGTGAGGCGATTCCCGAAGCCTTGTTAATGGATGTTTATACACCAGTAGGAGATACGGAACCAGAACGTCCGCTTGCATTGGTGTTCCATACAGGAAATTTTTTACCGCCGGTTATTAACCAACAAATAGCTGGTTCTAAAACGGACAACAGCGTTGTGGAAATATGCACTCGTTTGGCTAAGATGGGATATACTGCTGCTTCTGTAACATACCGTACAGGATGGAATCCTGCTGCAACAGACCAACCTACAAGAGCTTTGGGCTTGATTCAGGCAGCTTACAGAGGTATCCAAGACGGAAGAACTGCTGTCCGTTTCTTCAGGGAC
This sequence comes from Saprospiraceae bacterium, assembly GCA_020631375.1. Classification (GTDB taxonomy): domain Bacteria; phylum Bacteroidota; class Bacteroidia; order Chitinophagales; family Saprospiraceae; genus JAHDCE01. The sequence continues at coordinate 25,007 of JAHDHJ010000004.1, forward strand.
AACTACAATAACGGAGGAAATACTTATGCAATTGATCCAAATAGAGTAACAGCCATTGGTGCTGGAACTGGCGGCTACCTTGTATTAGGTATGGCTACATTGGATAACTATAATGAAATCGTTACGACTACACATGGACCTGCTAAATTTTTGTTGGACGTTAATCCTCCTGATGGTACTCCTGAAACACCAATGGTAGTGCCTACATATCATGGAGATATAGAAGGTAAGGCATTGGCAATAGCACCGGATGCTGCATTCGGATTCCCTGCGGGAGATACATTATGTTATCCTAACTTTGTGGATGAAAATTCAGATGTTCAGCTAGTCATGAATATTGGCGGAGCATTGGGAGACATATCATGGTTGGATGCAAATAGTGCACCTATTATTTCTGTACAGTCCGCTTATGATATTTTTGCCCCTTATAATGATGATGTACTTATCGTTCCTACTACTGGAGATGAAATCGTAAGGGTACAAGGAAGTTTGGCTGTTGCTGAGGAACAAAATACATTAGGAAATAACCAGCCGTTTTTAGATGCATACATTCCTGTTGCTTACCTGCCTTATACTGATAAAGCTATGGAGCATTCCACTGTAGCTGGTCATCAATATTATGAGGCGCTATATCCTGTTACAAATCCACCGAATAGTAGTGGATTAGATGAAGGAGTTGTAATTAATTGGTGGGATCCTTCTGACATTGCTCCAGGACAAGCAGGACAAGGAATGTCTTGGGATCAATTACCTCACCCTGCTGGAGGAACATATCACCAACAAGGGTTGGTATTGAACGAAGGCATGTCTGCTGCAAAAGCAAAACTGAATATAGATACGATCATAGGTTATTTTGCTCCTAGGGCAATTGAAGTATTGAATTTACCACTTGTACCCAATGTTAATCTTGAAGAAAATGAAGTTTCATTAACAATGACTCCTAACCCAGTAGGTTCGGAAGTTGTTTTGACTTCAAGGGTAGAAACCCCAATGAAGAGTGTTCAGATTTTTGATGTCAATGGACGCTTGGTTAGGGATTATCAAGGAGTTGATAATAATTTCTTATTCGTAAGAAGAGGGGATTTACCTTCTGGAACTTACGTAGTTATGGTCGGATTTGAAGAAGGTGACGTTTCTAAGAAAATGATCTTGAAATAGTTTTGACATAAAGTATTAATACTTTAAAAATTAAGCGGGACTATCCAAAATGGATAGCCCCGCTTTTTACTTTAGGGAATCCCTGTAAATGGGATTTAGCCTTAGATTGCCTCTGGATTTATTATTGTTTGAATATTTTTTTCAGTTGTTTTCCTTTTTTTCTTACTGAATTTCAATTCTTTTTGTGGGAATTGCTAGACTCCCAAATGATTTGTTCTTCCTTTTTTCGTAGCATTTTTCAAAGGAAACAAGTCTAATTCCTTATGAATTTCAAATGCCCCGATTTCGTTTTAATAAAATAAATTCCTTTAGGAAACTCGGAAATATTTAATTTTAATATTCCTTCTGAATCATGATTGAATTCAGTCATTATACTCCCACTATAATTATGAATAGAAAATAATTCTCCTTTTCCCATACCGTCTAAATAAATAAAATCAGAACTTAAAGTAGGATAGATTTTAAACGGATTATTCTTTCTTTTATTAATGTTGATAATTGTCGAATAAGAAAATGAGCCATCCAAATCCATGGATTTTAATCTATAATAATTAATAGCTTTTGGAGAATTGTCCTTGAACTTATACTCTGCTCCTAAGACATTATCCAATCCTTTTTCTTTTCCTATATATTCAAAATCAACTCCATTCTCAGATCGTTCCACTTCAAAATGTGAGAAATTATTTTCAGAGGCTGTCACCCAATGTAAAAGCACTTCTTCATTTCTCATCTCGCCATTAAAAGACAAAAGCTCTATTGGTAATAACAAAACTGTCCTTGCAAAGAGATAATCATCCAAGCAGAAAGTTCCTGTTTCATGTCCGAATTGTAAATTGACAGAAGCATTCGCATTCACAGTAGAAGTATAAGTATGGGAATACATCGCCCAATTATCTGTGAGTGTAAAAGTCTTTCCGGTGTAATAAGTAAAATCCACAGAATTAATCAGGGCAATAGACATTAATTTATTATTGGCATCCGCCTTTGCCCAAAAACTCATCGTATAATTTTCTCCCATTACAATGTCCTGATGAATTGGTGAAATTTGGATTTCCCAAGCATTCCCACCTATGCTTGTTACATTGGCACACATGGATTTGCTACCTGAATGCACATCTACCGTATTGATGCTAAAATTCGCAGCACCCGCGAAAACATCGGAATTCCAATCCGCAAAATCTAATTCAAATCCGGGATTCGGGGCGAGATTCGGAGAGACTGTAACGGCTATATTCGATGTAGCATTCCCACAGGTATTCGTCATTGTCACTTCGATATTCCCACTTGCCGATCCCATATCCACAGTAATTTCATGAGTACCGGCTCCTGCCGTAATCGTAGATCCGGTAGGAACAGTCCAAGAATAAGTTGTACTTGTAATATCGGGGACAGAATAAATGACACCTGAAGCAGTTGGCTCGACAGTTAGATCTCCTCTTATTTTGATATCATCCAATTCTTGATAGACCCTTACATAATCAATTTCTAGAATCTGTGGAAACACAGTCGTTCCGTCAGGAGCTCCCGGCCAATCTCCTCCGACAGCCAAATTCAGAATGAAATGAAAATCCTGATCAAAAGGAAAAATATATGCCCCCTCATCCCCTGCATTGAATGTGTGGAATTGCAGACCATCCACATACCAGCGGATTTGTGTGGGTTCCCATTCTACCGTAAAAGTATGGAACGTCCCATCATTGTAATTACCCGGCGAATTGTTATTGGAATTACCCGAAGAACCTTTATCATTCCAAGCATTTCCAAAATGGCAAGTACCATGTACTATACTAGGCTGATGTCCTAGATATTCCATAATATCAATCTCGCCACTCCTTGGCCAAGTACCATATACACTTTCGCTTGGCATCATCCAGAAAGCTGGCCATATCCCTTGTCCTACGGGCAATTTTATACTCGCTTCCATTTTCCCATAAGTCCAATCTCCTTTCCCAATACTTCTTATTCTGGCTGAGGTGTAGTTGGCTCCCATATAGGCTTCGCTTTTGGCTTCTATCTTTAAGCTTCCGCCAGACACGTAGGCATTATCCACACGATCCGTATAATATTGTAATTCATTATTTCCCCATCCCCCGCCACCGGTTTGGTAAGTCCATTTTGTATTATCTAGGCTCGAACCATTGAATTCATCTTCCCACACAAGATTGTAACATTGTGAAAATGTGCTAAATGAAAAGAAGGTGCTAATTATTGTAATAAATATATTTTTCATTTACCGAATAAATAAAGATGGTTAAAAATAACAAAACCCTTTCAATTGTAACAGAGAAAGGGCTTTATTTATTAATCGTATATTTTATTAAAACAGCTTCTAGGAATTTATTTCCCTAACCTGCTAACAATATCTTCCGTTTTTCCTTTAGGAATCGCAGCGATTAATTTTTGGGTATATTCCATCTTCGGATTAGCATAAATCTCATCGGCAATTCCAGCTTCTTCCACCTTTCCTTTATTCATGACAATCATTCTATCACTCATGAATTTTACCACAGAAAGATCATGGGAAATGAAAATATAAGTGAAATCGAATTTTTGCCGCAATTCCATTAGCAAGTTCAAGACCTGTGCTTGTACAGAAACATCCAATGCCGAAACGGATTCATCACAAATAATGAATTTCGGTTCCATCGCCAATGCCCGTGCTATACAAATTCGTTGCCTTTGTCCTCCGGAAAATTCATGCGGATAACGGGTGAAATGCCTCGCTTCCAAACTTACCGTTTCCAATAAATCCACAACCTTTTCCCTTCGTACTTTATCATTTGCCAATATCCCATGTACCTGCATGGGTTCCATTATGGCATTGCCAATGGTCATCCTTGGGTTCAATGAAGAATAGGGATCTTGAAAAATGATTTGCATATCCCTACGCAATTCTTTCATGTCAGCATCACCTAAATCAAGGACATTTTTGCCATTGAAAATCACTTCTCCTCCTTTTATTGGCGCAAGACGCAATAAAGACCTACCTAAAGTGGTCTTCCCACAGCCGGATTCTCCCACCAAACCCATTGTCTCCCCAGGATAAACATCAAAACTGACATCATCCACTGCTTTTACCCAACTAGTTGTCTTCCCGAAAAAATTCTTTTCCGAAGGGAACCAAGTTTTTAAATTCCTGACTTGTAATATAGGTTCTTTAGTATGTAATGCTTTTAACCTTGCTTCCGTTTCTGATGGTTTTGTCTTTACAGAATCAATGACTTCTTTAAGTGAAGCTACCTTTTCTGTAATTGTCCTTTCTCCATCTTCTCCGAATTCCACATCCATGAAATCCGATACAATCGGCAACCTACTCATTCTATAATCCAGCGGCGGGCGACAAGCCAATAATCCTTTCGTATATGGATGCTTGGGGTCAGTGAAAATATCCAAGGCATTTCCTTGTTCTACGATTTTTCCTTTATACATCACAATGACATGATCAGCAATTTCGGCGATTACCCCCAAATCATGGGTAATGAAAATAATCGAAGCATCTATTTCGGATTTGAGATTATTCATCAATTCCAAAATGGTCTTCTGGACGGTTACGTCCAATGCCGTTGTTGGTTCATCTGCTATTAATACATCGGGGTTACAAGACATTGCCATAGCAATCATAACCCTTTGCTTTTGTCCTCCGGACAATTGATGGGGATATGCATTGAAAATCCTTTCCGGATTAGGCAATTGTACCTTTGCAAATAATTCCAAGGTCAAATCCTTAGCATCTTCATCAGATTTGTTTTGGTGCAATTTTATGGCTTCGGTTACTTGATCCCCGCATTTGAAAACAGGATTCAATGAAGTCATTGGTTCTTGGAAAATCATGGAAATTTCATTTCCCCTGATTTTTTGCATTTCCGATTCAGAAAGCTGAACCAAATCAATCGGTTCTCCCTCAAGGGGATAATACAATATCTGTCCGCCCACTATTTTTCCCGGAGGGTTCGGAATCAATCGCATAGCAGAAAGTGAGGTAACGGATTTACCGGAACCTGATTCCCCGACTATACCTACTGTTTCTCCTCTATTAACAGTAAAACTGACATTATCCACTGCTTTCACTATACCTTCTTCCGTAGTGAAGTGCGTTTCCAGATTAATAACCTCTAAAAGTTTCTTTTTTTCCATGTCCTATTTTTCCATGTCATTATGAAGATGTTTTCCAAAAGTAAAGAAAACTTGGGAAATCAAATCCAATTTGCTTGGCAATCGTTAAGAAATTATTCTAATATGAATACGGGAAAGGTAAAATTAAGCTTAGGATATTAAATCTAGCAACAAGTTTTCATCAATTTCCAATTCAAAACATGGGAAACAGCAACTATGCTACCGCCTATCGCAGTAACAAAATGTTCGGTAAAACCATGAGGCAAAAACCTGCTCCCGATAAGGAATAGAAATCCTATGGCGACAATTTTCAAGGGTAGGGGATTTTTATGCTTATTTCTGTATGATGGAATTAAGGACCAGGTAGCAATCACTGCACTTATCCCTAAAAACACAAATTCTATGGTATGGTTCGCTAAAAAAGAAAAGCCACTCAATGCAGAAAAAGTCAAGACCAAAGGCAAGGCCGCACAATGTATGGCACAAAGCATAGAAGCAAGAAAGCCCAGGAAATCCTTATTGAATGAAAAGAATTTTGACAAATTTATCGTTTTAGCCATATTATTGCAATTAAGTTGCGTTTGCAAATTTATGCAACACTATTGCAATAAGCAAGTTTGAAGGCTAGGAAATAATCATTTCTTCAAAAATGCAGATGCTTTAGTTTCCAAATCCTTGATATTATCCAGGAAAGCTTTTTGGGTTTCCATCATGTCTTGGGGAGTGAGCTGAACCTCATTTCCATGATGATGATGATGATGATGATGTTCATGCCCTTCATGGGAGTGATCGTGCTCATGTTCATGACCTGGAACCTCTATATGGTTCTCGGACCAAAGTTCATAACCCCTCATAATACCATGATAAGTTTCCAACCATTGTTTTTCTTCTTCTGAAAGCTCTTTTCCTTGGATTTCAATGGATGCCGCTTGGCTCGTTAATTCCTTAGCCATTATCTTGAAATTCTTCTCATGTTCCAAGGCTTCCATATGATATTCTGCAGCTTCTTTCAACAAGGGATTGTCCGCATTATTCTTAGTGCTATTCCCACAGGAAAATATTAAAAAGGCTAAGCTCAAAATCAGAATAATTCTCATAATTTACATTTTTCACAAATTCCATTGATAATAAGGTGGGCAGATTCTTGCTGAAAACCTTGTGGCAAATTGACCATAGGAACAACCACTTCATCCAAACAAACGGTTTCGCAGCATTTTCCACAATGGAAATGTGCATGATCGTCTTCATGGTGATGGTGTTCGCATTCTCCGGCACAAAGTGCATACCGAGCCACTTCAGTCCCATCTATCGCCTTGTGGATGATTCCCGTTTCCTCAAAAGATTTCAGAGTACGATATAATGTTACCCGATCGGTATCTTCCATTTCTTTTTCCAATTGGCCATGCGAGATTGCTGTATCACTCTCTAAGAAATACGCCAAGACCTGAATCCGGACAGCAGTCTTTCTCAAGTCATGTTTCGCTAATATGTCAGATACCCGATTTATGTCCATATGGCAAAGTTCAGTATTTTTTATTCGTCTTCCAAATTTAATGAAAATCCTAATCCCTGGAGATGTAATTGATTTTCATTCTTATGCTCAATGAATTGTATAATATCTGTTGCGTAAAACGCAACAGATATTAGTATTTAGGCTCTAGTATCTAGATTTATAATGGTTTTCTACGAAATGGTTCGTGAATGATTATGCTTTGATTTAAAAATATGCCTCGCTGCAAAATATTTGGATACTTTTTTCAAATCCTCCGAACGTCGGCAGACAAGAGCGGAATAATAAGCCAACAAAATGCCGTGCTCTTCCGTAGCCAATTTTTGGTCTGCTACCAGATGCATCGTTGTATTATTGATGATGTCAATGCCGGCGAAACCACCTATTTCCAAACCCCATTTGCTTTTCCCTCCACAAGCCTACCAAAAATAACCCTCTCAGGGTGTATGCTTCCCGCTTTTTGATATGTAATGCGAGTCGAACGCCGTAATCTGTTCATATTCAAAAACCATGTCTCCCCCGAATCCTGTATTGCAAACTAATTTTTTTTCAAAAAATTGCTTTGCCATTTGCCTATCTCAGGCATTTTATCCAATATTGTCATTGTGAATGTTTCTACATTCATCAGGTGAAAGTCTTGTTTCGCTTCGCAAAATCAAAACTATGACTTTTACCTTTTTTATGTCTAATATAAGTGCTTCAAGGTATTTGGTTGGGTAATTCTACGAACACGAACGATTAGAGGAATTTGTGTAAATTAGTGGCGGGAAAAACTGCCACGAATCCCACGAATACTGGACTATTCATCGCTTAATTTAATACACCCGAAAGGTAAGGAATCTATTATAAATTCATATTTGTTTAAATATCTCAAGGCACTTAATAGAAATCTTCACGAACCATTGTTACATAGACTTTATGAAAATACAAATATCAGACAAAGGAGAAAATTATAATGCAGATTTATCCAAGCCTCTGGACATTTCAATCCCCTTGAGAGAGGGATTGGAAAATGTTAATTGTTTTTATGCTCCCGCAATGTCCACCTCCCCTGTGGTATCGGGTGGTTTTATTGGTTCAACAGCAAAAGGCGGACCATTGAATTTCCTTAATGTCACGTTCAATCCACACGGAAACGGAACACATACCGAATGTGTTGGGCATATTGCCAAAGAAAAATATACAATTAACCAATGCCTTAAAAAATTTTGGTTTTTGGCAGAGTTGATAAGTATATATCCTACACAAACACAAACAAATGGAGATAGGATAATTACAAAAGAACAAATTGAGGCTGCAATCCAACACAAAAACACAGAAGCCTTAATCATTCGGACACATCCGAATGACGTTTTAAAGTTGAAAGCCAATTATTCAGGAGTCAATCCTCCATATTTAGAAGCAGATGCTATTTCCTATCTAGTCAATTTGGGAATCAATCATTTATTAGTTGATTTGCCATCTGTGGATAGGGAGGAAGATGGAGGGGCATTAGCATCTCATAAAGCATTTTGGGACTATCCTGATAATACAAAAGCGGATAGAACCATCACAGAGTTAGTGTATCTACCCAATTCGATAAAGGATGGGAAATATGTATTAAATTTACAAATTGCTTCATTTGAGATAGACGTTAGTCCTAGTAAACCCGTTTTATATGAAATATTTTAGCTCAGACAGTCTTATAGTCACCATATGTTTTAGTTAATATTTTTTTTTGGGAATAGTTTGCTAATTTTGCATAACTTTTTTTGATCCCTTAATTACTTTATTGTAAAATCATTTTTTTCCATGCAAATAAGGATATTTTTAATAACACTTGCATTTATCTTTTTGACCCACATGGTCAAATCACAAGACGACCCGGTTTTATTTACTGTCGGAAACACTGAGGTCAATCTCTCTGAATTCAATTATATCTATTCAAAAACAAATGGGGAGAAAGCCGATTTTTCTAAGAAGTCAGTTGAAGAATATTTAGACCTTTATGTTAAGTTCAAGCTTAAGGTGGAGAAAGCCAAAGAAATGAAAATAGATACTATTCCTGCTCTGAATAGAGAATTGGATGGTTACAGAAAGCAATTGTCTAATTCTTATCTATTAGACAAAGAAGTCAAGGAACGACTCCTCAAGGAAGCATATGAACGAATGAAACAAGATGTCAACATAAGTCATATTATGGTAGCCATTAAAGGGAGGAAAACTCCTGCTGATACTTTGGATGCGTTCAAGAAAATCTTAGAAATAAAAAAGGAACTCGATGAGGGGAAAAGCTTTGAAGAAGTAGCCAAAACAAAATCCGAAGATACCTACTCTAATAAGACGGGGGGGAAGATAGGCTGGATGGCAGCCTTGTTCCCAAGTGGTTTTTATGGAATGGAGTCCGCTGCATATAATACCCCTTTAGGAAAGTATTCCGATCCGATAAAAACAAGTGTGGGTTACCATATCATTAAGGTAAATGATGTCAGACCAGCGAGAGGAAGTGTGGAATTAGCACATATTTTATTAAGGAAAAGTAAAGAAAAAACAGATAAGGATCCAAAAGCGGCTATTCAAGAAATCTATGCCTTATTACAAGGAGGAGGTGATTTTGATGAATTAGCTAGAAAACATTCGGAAGATAAGAAAAGTGCATCCAAAGGAGGTTATTTGGGCTTTTTTGGAATAGGGGTGAATGAACCTAATTTTGAAAACATGGCTTTTAGCTTGAAGAATGACGGAGATTATTCCAGTCCTATAGAAACAAGTGCGGGCTGGCATATCTTAAGGAGAGTAAGTAAACCCGAATTAGGAACTTATGAAGCCGAAAAGAACAGACTCCAAGTAAAGGTAGAAAAAGACCCTCGTTTCCAAGAAGCAAGGACTGCCATGATTTCGAAAATAAAAAGCCAAGGCATTTATAAAGTTGATGAAAAGGTTTTGAATGATTTCATTTCGAGTTTGGATAAGGACTTCCTCAGCCAAAAATGGAGGGCTCCTAAGAAAAGCAATAAGACACTATTCTCTTTCGGTGGAGAAAAAGAACACTCTTTGGGAGATTTTACGGATTATCTTTTACGATCCAGTAGGAAAAGAACCCAAATGGGAAGAAAAAACGAAATTAGCAATGTAGTCAATAATTTATTAGATCAATATTCTAATGATATGGCATTGGAATATGAAAAGTCACAACTTTCAAAAAAATACCCTGATTTCCGTTCCCTAATGCGTGAATATGAAGAGGGGATATTATTATTTGAAGTAACTAAAATGTTGGTTTGGGACAAAGCTTCTCAAGATACAATAGGCTTGGAAAATTATTATGCCAAGAATTCCGATAAATATTTATGGAATGAAAGAGCAGAGGCAAGTATTTATATGTTGAAATCCCAAAGTGGGAAAATCTTGGAGAAAACCAGAAAGTTGGCAAAAAAGAAATCTTCTGGAGATGTCTTGAAAAAAATTAACAAAAGTGGCAATCTATTGACAGCCACTAAAGAGACAATTGAGAAAGGAAAGAATAATTATCCCGGACTAAATGATAAGACTTGGGGAAAAGGCGTTTTATCTGATAGTGAAATCAATAAGGATAATTCTGTAAGTTTTGTGAAATTGGAAAGCATTCTGCCTAGGGAAAAGAAATCCTTGAAAGAATCAAGAGGCTATGTCATTGCAGATTTTCAAGACGAATTAGAAGCAAAATGGATTGAACAGCTAAGGAAAGAATATCCAGTCAAAATAAATCAGGATGTACTAAGCAACCTTGTTAAGTAAATTTTGACTAGTGATATAAGTTGCGGACTTGTCCGCAAAGTTCATAGTTGATAGACGATAGTCCATAAAAAACTCTTTTCCTTTTTAAAATTATGGTCTATGGACTATCGTCTATTGACCAGTTGCGTTTTACGCAACTTGAATTAGTATTAGAACAAGCGAATGGTAAACCATTATTTAATATCAACATTCTTATTAGGACTTATTTTTATGATAGGTTCTTGCATGCCTCCCGAAGAAGCGAGGGACGTCAAGGATAAGTTATTGGCTGAGGTTTATAATAAGCCGCTCTACCTTTCGGAATTGGATGGAATGATTCCCCGTTCTGCAACACCAAATGATAGTTCATTAATAGTGAATTCATATGTGGAACGCTGGGTTAGGGAAAATCTTATGCTATATGAAGCAGAAAGAAATGTTCCTAAGGATATGAATATTGACAAACTCGTGAGGGATTATAGAGCCTCTCTGATTCTTCATAATTATGAAAAACAAATCACGGAAGCATTTTTGGATTCCATGATTACTGATGAAGAAATCATAGCGTTTTCAAATGAATATAAAAGCCACTTTGAATTGGAAACCAGTATCATGCGTTGCAAATTCATGAAACTGTCTAAGGATGCAGAGAACTTGGACAAAGCCGAAAAGATGTGGGCAGACCAAGACCTTAAAAAATTGAGTAAGTATTGTGATGACCATGCCATTGTTTACCAGTTGGAAGATAGCATATGGATAACCAAGGAAGAAATAAAGGATGAATTCCCAAAGGATGTACTATCGTCCATGAAAGAGGGAAAAGAATTCAAACAGACAAAAGATGGATTCAATTATTATGTAAGAGTCATGGAAGTACAATCCAAAAATAGCGATCCGCCAATAAGCTATTTGAGGAACCATGCAGTTAAGTTCATCATCCATAACCGTAAATTGGAATTGGTGGAAAAAAAACGGGAAGAATTGTATAAGACTGCCGATCAGAAAGGGCATGTGAAATATTATAATTAAAATCCGTTGCGTAAAACGCAACTCGAATGAATTAATATGAGAAGAGGAACACTTATTTTAGGCTTGATGTGTCTAATGTTTTCTGCTGCTTATTCGCAGGGAGAAGTATTGGATAAAATCATAGCGGTTGTTGGAGGGGAAATTATACTGAAATCCGAACTGGAGGAAAATGTTGCGATAGCAAAAAGCCAGAGCGGTGTTTTGCCAGATGATGCGGAATGCCTTATCCTGAACCAACTCCTCAGCCAAAAACTGTTAATCAATCAGGCAAGGTTGGATAGTATATTGGTTTTGGATGAAGAAGTGGAGGGACAGATGAATGCCAGATTTGAACAAATTCTGACAATGATGAACAACGACCCCAAGCAATTTTCCGATTATTATGGAATGACAATTCCCGAAGCAAGGGATAAGTTCAGGACGGATATGAAAGACCAAATGCTAGCCCAAAGAATGCAGCAAAGCGTTTTGACAAATGTAACGATCACTCCATCAGAAGTCATCGAATTTTTCAATGCCATACCTGTGGATAGCCTTCCTTATTTTAATTCCGAAGTGGAAATAGGTGAAATCGTATATTACCCAGAGCCAAACGATGCCGAAAAGAAAAGGGCAAAAGATAAAGCTCTGGATTTAAGGGACAGAATAGTAAACCAAGGAGAAAATTTTTCCGAATTGGCAAAACTCCATTCGGAAGATGGTGGTTCAGGGAGATTGGGAGGTGATTTGGGATGGCAGAAAAGAGGACAATTTGTTCCTGAATTCGAAGCCACTGCCTATACATTGGAAAAAGGAGAAGTTTCAGAAGTTGTGGAAACGGAATTCGGTTACCACATTATCCAATTATTAGAAAGATTAGGAAATAGAATCCACACCAGACACATCCTTATCCAGCCGGCAATCACCAAAGACGATATGGAGATAGCAAGAAAAAAAATGGAAGAAGTAAGGGAATTAATCGTAAGTGATTCGATAAGTTTTTCAAGAGCAGTAAAAGATTATTCGACAGAGAAAGCACAAAGTTATTTCAATGACGGACTATTGATGAACCAAATGACCGGAACATCATTTTTTGAAACCGGCGAGTTGGATGTGGATATTTATTTTACCATAGATACGATGGAAGTGAATGATGTCAGTAGCCCAATAGAATACATTTCCGAAAGGAGAGAAGCAGCATTTCGACTTATAAAATTGGTTTCTATTACCGAGCCACACAAAGCAAGTATCGAAGAGGATTATTCTAAGATCAAAGCTGCTGCCATAGAAGAGAAAAAGGCAAGGAAGACCATCTCTTGGGTAGAGGAATCCATTTCTGATACGTTTATCAAATTAGATGGCGATTACGCTTCCTGTGAAGCCTTAAAGCCTTGGTTTAAAAGTAAAAAGGAACCCGATAGCCAATAAAAATAAACCCCACCACTCAAAATCCTGTTCTTATACATAATAAGAACAGGATTTTTTATTTTTATGCCAATGAAAAAGTCAACAACTAAAAAAGAAAGCATCTTTTATGATTTGAACGGATTTCGGATTCCCGTGGATATCTACTATGAAAGGCGTAGGAATGTCAGATGTTCTGTAGGGAAAAAAGCCACCATCCTTCGCATGCCTAGAATGCTTTCGCCAATGGAAAAGAAAAAACAATGGGAATGGTTCGAGGCATTCCTTAAAAAAAATGAAAAATACCTAAAGGAACATTTTGCCAAGAAAGAATACGCAAACGGGAGCTTGATTAAAACAAGGGAGAAAGAATACGAATTATCCATAGAAGAAACAGAGAACAAATCCCATTCGGGAAGACTGAAAAACGGCATCATTCATTTAAAGATAAACAAAACCATTCCCCAACATGGAGAAGCCATAAAAACACTTTTATCCAGAATCATAGCAGCAGACCAACAAACCGAGATAGAAAGAAAAGTAAGAGAACTCAATCACCTATATTTTCAAGTACCTTTAGGAAAGGTCAATTTGAAATACACCAGTTCCAGATGGGGAAGCTGTTCTTCCAAAGGAAATATCAATCTTTCCACAAGACTTCTCTTCGCTCCCGAAGATGTAATCGATTATGTCATTATCCACGAATTAGCCCATCGGAAAGAAATGAACCATTCCCCACGTTTTTGGAAATTGGTAGCAGACGCAATGCCGGATTATAAAGACAAGGAATTGTGGTTAAAAGAACATGGTAAGGAATGTGATTTTTGATTGGATTAATCCAATTTGATAATAACACTATCATCTATTTTCAAGCCATATTTTTCAGAAGCCCGATCCATATTCAAAGCGATTTCCAAGTGGTCGGACGAATTGAAAAGACAAAGCAAATCCCCCACAGGAACATCAGAATATTGATTACTCAATTGTGTAATCGGTTCGGTTCTTTTGAAGAAAACAGAAAAACGCCGCCCGCCGCAAGTTTCATTGAATAAAGTCCTATGGATATTGAGAATCGCATTTCCATAATTGTCAATATGGATCACACTCCCCCTTAACTGCCCATTGCTCATCACAGGCTGGAGACTGATTCTCCGCTCCACATCTTCTGCAGGCAAACCGATTTCATGAAAAGGTTTTTCCATTGCCAAATGAGCCACGGCATTGGCATAAATATCTTTCATTTTAAAAACACCATCCTGACCATTTTCCAATTGATAAACCGTACCCAAACCATCACCGAAAGCCAGGGAGAAAATACCATTGTCCGGACCGATAAAATAATAGCCATCTTTTTCAAAGGCGATGAAGTCCGATTTTTTCCCATAGAACGTTTTCACATTCATAATATGTACCGTTCCCTTAGGGAATTCAGCATAAGTGTTTTTTAAAATGAAAGCGGCGTGAACTATATCGAAATTCTTTACGTTGTGGGTAATGTCAACAATGTTCAGTGAAGAGTATTGGGATAGGATCGCTCCTTTAATGAGTCCTGCATAATGGTCATCTAAACCGAAATCTGTTATAAGGGTAACTATCTTCATCTAAACTCTTTCTACTAAACTAGTCTTGTTTTAAAATAAATTGTAAATTTGAAATGAAATACTTATTCACTCATCTTTTGAGTTCCTATTTTTCAGGTGTATTATGGTAATACCGCACAAAAATATTAAATTTTAATTTGCATATGGTAAATGTCTTAGAAGAAAGAACTTCTGGAAGCACATCCCCTGTGCTGTTAACACATTTCTTACCATGTATTTCATTCCTTAATCCAATAAATTTAAAATATTGAGCGAAATATTATTGAACGTGGACAACGTTGAATTAGTAGATCTATTCGGCGAAAACAATGTAAAACTGAACTTACTCCGAAAAGCATTCCCTGAAGTAAAGATAGTGGCAAGAGGAAGCCAGATAAAATTATTAGGCGAAAAAAAATATACCCAAAACCTTAAAGGCAAAATCGAAATGATGGTGAAAACCCTCAAGGAATTCGATGAACTATCCATAGAAACGGTAAAGGACTTGCTAAACGGAGCCAATCCATTTGCTACAAGACTCAGCAAGCGGACTTCGGAAAACATCATAGTATATGGAACGGGAGGCAAACAGATAAAAGCCCAAACCCGTAACCAAAAACTATTGGTCGATTCGGCAGATGAGAATGACATCGTGTTTGCAGTCGGTCCCGCAGGTACGGGTAAGACCTATACGGCAGTGGCATTGGCAGTAAGGGCATTGAAAAATAAAGTGGTGAAAAAAATCATCATGACCCGACCAGCTGTAGAAGCGGGGGAAAATCTAGGATTCTTACCCGGAGACTTGAAAGATAAGGTAGATCCTTATCTAAGACCTTTGTACGATGCACTGGATGATATGATTCCTAGTGACAAGCTAGAACATTTAATAACGACTCGGGTGATCGAAGTAGCACCATTGGCATTCATGAGGGGACGGACATTGGACAACGCATTCGTCATTATGGATGAGGCACAAAACTGTACCACTACCCAATTGAAAATGTTCCTGACCCGTCTTGGTCCATCCGCAAAATGCATTGTAACAGGTGATTTGTCACAAATAGATTTGCCCCGCCATGTAACGTCAGGACTGAAACGCTCCTTGGATATCCTAGGGAAATTGGAGGGCATAGGAGTAGCAAGATTGACTCCGGATGATGTAGTGCGTCATAGATTGGTAAAGGAAATTATTATTGCCTATAATGAAAATGATGCTAAAATGAAAGAAGAACGTGAGGCGAACAGAATAGGCGAAAATAAAAAACCGGACTCAGCAGATGGCTTGGGAATGGTGAATAAATAATTTCGATTTAGGATTTAATTTTCTACGAATATTGAATTGTCCCGAATTTTCAAATTATTGAAAATTCGGGATTTTTAAAAACCTTACATTTGTTTTCCATCCCTAAAATAAAAAACCCTCGCTACAATTGACACACATCATTGCAGCAAGGGAACATCGTTCTGTATTGACTAAAAATAAGAAAAAACTACTACTAACAACTAAAAATATTTATTGAATCTTACCTAAGGAATGGCGAACAAATAAATATCCAATCTTGACTTGTTTTTTTTTGCAATTAACTGCGTTAAAAAGCCTCGTCGATGCCCTGCATCGCCTACGTTTTTTGCCTTGTTATTCACAAAAAATCCTGCGCCAATTTTTGTCCATTTATTTATACATCATTCCTAAGCAAGATTGGCAATTCTTTTTGTACCCAAAAGGGAGATTCTGAAAAATCGCTAGATGAGTTCCTACAATAGAATAAATTATTGTCGAAACTCATCCTGCGATTGTGGCTATCTTTTTAGCCTTGACTAAACTACTTCAACTATACTAAAAAACTAAGAGTAGAATAACTAGGGATTTATAGTGGATCGTTAGCTACTAAAAAATTATTCTACTAAAACTATCAAAAAACATCTTTATAATAATCGTCTGATGTCTAACTTAATGCCATAAATTATGCCATTCCAGTCAGAATTAATCATTAGAGTGACGAACAACATTTTTGTTTTTAATGACCAAATTATTATCTATTCTAATATTAGAAAAATATTGCATCAAGCTGTATTGCCAACTGATGCTTTTTTATTCTTATAAATGTTAATGTATAAGCTAGACTTATGCGAAATGCCAATATTCAGATTAGTGACAATTAAAAATAAAATATTTTTGATTTTTATTCCTTAATACTCAAAAAATGGGATTATTCCTAGGCTGAAACTAAATCAACAACTAGCTTTATTCGATTCTTTTCTTTAATATTACCACTTGAAATGACCAAATTTCGTACATGAAGACAGATAAATATATAAAGAACTATATCGGAGGAGCATTAATTCCACCCGATTCGGGAGAATACATCGACAATATAAGCCCACCTACGGGCGAAGTCTATTCCCACATACCCGATTCTGATGAATCTGATATCCAAAA
Organism: Saprospiraceae bacterium; assembly: GCA_020631375.1. Classification (GTDB taxonomy): domain Bacteria; phylum Bacteroidota; class Bacteroidia; order Chitinophagales; family Saprospiraceae; genus JAHDCE01. The sequence continues at coordinate 41,955 of JAHDHJ010000004.1, forward strand.
AGCAGTGGAAGCTGCTGAACGTGCATTTCCTGATTGGTCAACCTGCGGTGTGGAAAAAAGATATCGTATCCTAACCCGTATCGCAGATATTATAGAGCAAAATCTGGATGATTTCGCACATGCGGAAAGTTTGGATTCCGGTAAGCCGATTACGATGTCCAAGAGTGTGGATATTCCCCGGGCTCATGCCAATATTCGTTTTTTTGCTACCGCAATTATGCACTTCGCTTCCGAGTCGCACCACATGGAAAAAAATGCGGTCAACTTTACTCTCCGACAACCGATTGGAGTAGTAGGCTGTATCTCTCCTTGGAATTTACCTTTATATTTATTCACTTGGAAAATTGCTCCCGCATTGGCATCTGGCAATTGCGTCATTGCGAAGCCATCAGAAGTTACGCCCATGACCGCATTCCTTTTTGCGCAAGCATGTGAAGAAGCGGGATTGCCTCCGGGCGTTTTGAATATCGTCCATGGTTTGGGACCGAAGGCAGGCGAGGCCATTATAAAACACCCGAAAATCAAAGCCATCTCATTTACCGGAGGTACGAATACAGGCAGGGAAATCGCTCGGATAGCAGCTCCGATGTTCAAGAAATTGTCTCTGGAATTAGGAGGGAAAAACCCGAACATCATATTTGCGGATTGTGATTTTGATAAAATGATTTTCGATACGCTCCGCTCTTCATTTTCCAATAATGGACAAATTTGTCTTTGTGGCTCTAGAATATTCGTAGAACGTCCGATTTATGAAAAATTCAAGGAAGAATTCGTAAAACGTACCCAATTCCTAAAAGTAGGAGAACCCTTTTCTCCCGTGACGGATTTGGGAGCAATGGTCAGCCAATCCCATATGGAAAAAGTGATGAGCTATATAGAATTGGCGAAAGTAGAAGGAGGCGAAATCCTCTGTGGTGGAAAACCGGTGGAAATGGAAGGGAGATTTGAAAAAGGCTTTTATTTGCGACCAACCATCATAGAAGGATTGGATCCTTATTGTAGGACGAACCAAGAAGAAATTTTCGGCCCGGTCGTTACCATAATGCCTTTCGATACGGAAGAAGAAGTTTTGGAATATGCGAATTCCGTGGATTATGGTTTATCTTGTACCTTATGGACAAAGGATGTGTCTCGGGCGAACCGAATGGCAGAACAAATCCAAGCAGGGGTAGTTTGGGTAAATTGCTGGCTATTGAGAGATTTGAGAACACCCTTTGGAGGAGTGAAAAATTCAGGAGTGGGCAGAGAAGGAGGTTTGGAGGCCTTGAGGTTTTTTACAGAAGCCAAGAACGTTTGTATAAAATATTAGTAAATGAAAGTCATCATTCCCGTAGCTGGTGTGGGTACTCGTTTAAGACCCCACACATATACACAACCCAAACCATTGATACCTGTTGCGGGTAAGCCTATCATATCTTTTATCATTGACCAATTGGTGGATGTGGGCGTGACTGATTTTGTTTTTGTGATCGGGCATCTAGGAGAAAAAATCCGGATGTACCTGGAAAAAAGATACCCTAATCTGAATAAGGAATTTGTAAAACAAGAGAACCGCCTTGGATTGGGACATGCGATTTGGACGGCTAGAAAAACGCTCAAAAAAGTAGATGAGGTTTTCATTATTTTAGGCGATACTATTTATGATACGGATTTAAGTAAATTCTTAGATCTTGAAAATTCATCGGTCGGAGTTAAGAAAGTGGATGTTCCGGGGGATTTTGGGGTGGCAGAAATCAATGAAGAAAACAGGGTCATTAAAATGGTTGAAAAACCAAAAATTCCCAAGTCCAATCTAGCACTCGTCGGTTTGTATAAAATAAATGAGGTCGATGTTTTAATCGAATCATTAGAACACCTCATTTCCAATGACATCCGAACCAATGACGAATACCAACTCACAGATGCCTTGATGATGATGATAGAAAAAGGAGTGGATTTTTCTGCTCTTACGATCAATAACTGGTACGACTGTGGAAAAAAGGACGTTTTATTGGAAACCAATTCCATGCTCCTTAAAAAGGATGGTTATGTTTCTTCCGATCTTCCCTCTTATTATAATACAATAATTATTCATCCTGTCGCTATTGGTGAGAATTGCAAAATATCCAGTTCCATTATCGGGCCACACGTAACCATTGGTGACAACACCGTAATCAACCATTCCATAGTGTCGGATTCCATCATTGGAAATTATGCCAAGATAGAAGAAATCGTATTGCGGGAATCCGTGGTAGGGAATGATGCATCAATAAAAGGAATAAGACAAAGTCTGAATATTGGGGATAATACCGAAATTGATTTTAGCAATTGATTTAGGAAAAAGTTATCCACACCACATAAGTTAGTTTTGTATTTAATTGTTTTATAGCAATACAATTAAATATATAGATGAACAATATCCTTCCAGCAAGTTCAGTCTCGCACCAATTAAATTTTGACTCTACTTCGGGGTCAAAAAAAATCCAATACCTATATCGGAAAATTGCTTACGGAATTTCCTATGAAAAAGTTGGAAAAATAAATCCAGACAATATTCCCGAACTTATTGATAAAATAATTTCAAAAGCAAAAAACACCCGTTTAACTATTTCTCCGGAGTGGAAGAATTGGACACTGGAAAACTATGAAAAAAGGAATGGAGAATTAAATGACAAATTAATCGAAAAACATTTTTATGAATATTCTACAGAAGCTGTTCTCGGAATAAAAAAAAGCGGCTTCAAGGGAAAAATGGTTTTATTTTGGATGAATCATTTTGTTACCGAATTCTGGAATTATGAAAGTCCGGTGATGCTGCATAAATATTTTCAAATACTAGAAAAATATGCCTTGGGTAATTTTAAGGATTTCGTATATGAAATAGGTTTGACTCCCGCTATGCTTTTATACCTTAATGGAAACGAAAATACAAAAGAAAAACCCAATGAAAATTATGCTCGTGAATTATTAGAATTGTTCACATTGGGAAGGGATAATAATTATAATCAAAAAGATATAGAGGAAATAGCTAGGGCGTTTTCGGGTTATGAAGAAAATGATTGGACAAAGGTTTATTTCAATAAAGAATTACATGACAATGGAATAAAAACAATATTCGGCGTTACAGGAAATTTCAATTACAAAGATGTAATAGATTTGTTATTTGAAAAAAGGAAAAAAGAAATTGCAAAATTTATTTGTGCTAAAATTTATAGCACATTTGTACATGTTGAAATTAATGAGAAAGTCGTCATGGAATTAAGTGGAATATTTATTGAGAATAATTTTGAACTCATTCCCGTCCTAAAACAATTATTCAAGAGTGAACATTTTTTGTCAGAAGAATTTATTGGGATACAGATAAAAAGTCCTGTCGAGCTCTGTTTTATTTTTATGAATGAAATGGATATAGATTTTAAAAACGAAAGAGAAAAAAAGGAATTAACTGGAAATCTAGAATGGATAGGTCAAGCTGTTTTTAATCCTCCTAATGTTGCTGGATGGAAAGGACAACGCAATTGGATAAATGCAACCAGCCTTACTAGAAGATGGCAAATCCTCGATTGGATTCTATATGATGTTTTAGGAAATAAAATAAATCTGAAAAGTTTGAATGCTGGTATCTATTT
>JAHDHJ010000181.1 GCA_020631375.1 Saprospiraceae bacterium
AAGGAGAAGATCCTGTCTTTGACCAAGCTTTGGCGAATGCACAACAGCAAATGGCTAGTGTCCAATCCGATTATTTGACTATTTTCGGTCAGGAATGGGATAAAGTTTCCAATGGAAGGAAATTAGGAGAGATTTTCAGTTATAGTGGAGCATATACGGATAAGATCACTTTGAATTCCCAAACAGAAGAAGTAATCAATATCTTACGGGAAGATGCCAAGGGAATTGTCCAACAGACCTATAATATGTTGTTACAACGTATAGATAAATTAGGAGTTGTGCAACCCAATATCACTTTGGATGATGCAAGGGATTTAATCATGGTAGAATTGCCGGGTATTGAAAACCCTGTACGTGCAAGGAAAATGTTGGAAAGTACAGCCGAATTGGAATTTTGGAAAACCTATAATATCAATGATGTATATGGTGGTTTTACCGCATATGATAGGGAATTGAAGAAAATCCTTAGAGATACGAATGCTGTTGATGAAGTGGATTATATAGAAGTGGATTCCACGGTAGAAAAGAAAGATGAGAATGGTGTCGTGCTAAAGGATAGCTTAGGCAATGCTTTGACTGAGGTCATAAAAGTTAAGAAAGCAACAAACTCCCTTGATACAAGAGGTCCTTTATTAAAGTTGTTCACTCCTGGAGGTTTTGGAGCTAATGTTGGTTCTGCTGAAAAAGGGAATAGGGAAAAGATTGATGCCTTATTTGCCAGACCGGAAATGAGGAAGTTTTTCCCAAGTGATGTTTCATTCAAATGGGGAATGAAAGCATCTGAGGATGCTGATGGCAAACTTACAAACAACTATGCATTATATGCAATAAAAACACTGAATACGGAAGCACCACTAAAAGGTGATATCGTTCGTTCAGCTTCTACATATACGGATTCCCAGAATGGACAAGTAGCTGTTTCCTTGGATATGCAAGGAGACGGACCACGTATTTGGGGCGAAATGACCAAAGAAGCAGCATCTAAAGGACAGGCTCCCATTGCGATTGCTTTGGATGGAGAAATCGTTTCTGCACCATCAGTAAACGAACCGATCCTAAATGGTGGTTCAAGGATTACCGGAGGATTCAGTATCCAAGAAGCAAATGACTTTGCCAATATATTGGAAATCGGAGCATTGCCAGCGAAACCTAGAATCATTCAAGAAGCAAGGGTAGGACCGACATTGGGAGCGGAAAACATTAGGACTTCCATTATGGCACTTATCATTGGTTTTGCTTTGGTTTTGTTATTCATGGTTGCTTATTATGCAGGAGGTGGTATAGTTTCCATCTTGGCATTATTTGCTAATCTCATATTCATATTCGCAGCATTGTCAAGTATGGGTAATGTTTTGACATTACCAGGTATTGCGGGTATCGTATTGACTATAGGTATGGCAGTAGATGCCAACGTAATCATATTTGAAAGAATCAGGGAAGAATTAAGAAATGATAAATCAGTCTTATTAGCCATCAAAGATGGTTTCCAACATTCATATTCTGCCATTGTCGATGCTAACGTTACAACCTTATTGACTGCAGCAGTACTATTCTATTTTGGAATGGGACCTATCAAAGGTTTTGCAACAGTATTAATAATAGGTGTGATTATGTCTTTGATTACGGCAGTATTATTAGGCAGAATGATTATTGACTGGTGGACATTAGACAAAAAGAAAGACTTGAACTTCTCTATGGGCTGGTCAGAAAAGATGTTTTCTAATTTGAGTATAGATTGGTTATCCAAGCGTAAAATGGCTTATGGAATCTCTGGTTTAATCATTGCGGCAGGTATTGCTTCTATGGTTTTCCGTGGATTTGATTTAGGTGTGGATTTCGCTGGAGGACATAACTATACGGTAGAATTCCCACAAGATGTGAATGTAAGCACGGATGATATCAAAAAGGCTTTGGAGAAACCGTTTGGTGCAGTGCCTGTTGTAAAGACATTTGATGGAGCAGCTAACAGATATGCTATCACTACTAAATACTTAATAAGCTCTAATGAAGAAGGAGTATCGGATAAGGTTTTTGCCAAATTGCATGAAGGCATCAATACCCTTAGTCCTGTAAAATTAGAGGATTTCCAAAATGCAGAAAGTACTGGAGCAAGAGTAACCACTTCCAATATTGTAGGCCCTACAATAGCGGACGATATCAGAACCAGTTCCATAAAGGCGACAATAGCCGCTTTACTATTGATTTTCCTTTACATTTTCATACGTTTCCGTAAATGGCAGTTCTCAATGGGAGCCGTTGCTGCCTTGTTCCATGATGTTTTGGTAACATTATCATTGTTCTCCTTATTATGGGGAATAGCCCCTTGGTCGATGGAGATAGATCAGGCATTCATTGCTGCGATTCTGACAGTTGTAGGTTATTCCATAAATGATACGGTGGTCGTATTTGACCGGATTCGTGAATTTATGAATACCTACACAGGAAAAACAAAAGAAGAAATTATCAATATGGCAGTAAACAGCACAGTAAGTCGTACAGTGATTACATCATTGACAACTCTGTTCGTAATTGCGATGTTGTTCGTCTTTGGTGGTGGTAGTATCAAATCCTTTGCATTTGCATTAATGGTAGGTGTGATCGTAGGTACATATTCGTCAATATTTATCGCTACGCCAATAATGAGTGATTTGACAGATGAACTAAAAGCTACTGAAAAAGTGAAGTCAACTTCCTCTTTAGCTAGAAAGCAAGTTATCAAGCCATAAGACATAATTCATTAATCTTATGTGAAAACCCTTTCAGACTAATCATCTGAAAGGGTTTTTTCTTATTTTTACAATACGGATATATAAAATCCAATGTAAAACATTTAACAATTCATTGGGACACCAAATCCCAATTCAAGCATCTATACACAAAACAGGTCATTAAAATTATTCATCATGGGAGATAATAAAGAGAAAAAACAAAAATCAAAATTAGGTAAAGTCATAAAATGGACTGTCATTCTGATTTTTGGACTCATATTCCTAATCATGGCAGCAGCCATAGCAATTCCATATTTCTTTAGCGACGAACTTATGGAAATGGCTAAAAAGGAAATCAATAATAATCTAAATGCGAAAGCGGATTTCAAAGATGTAAGCCTTTCCTTATTTAAGAATTTTCCAGAACTCACATTCTCATTACAAGGGCTGACGGTAGATGGAGTGGATAAATTCGAAGGCGTCCGATTAGCGGAAATGGAGAGCTTGGATCTGTCTATGGATCTTATGTCGGTAGTCAATAAGGATGAAGGACCTATAGCTCTGAATTCCATAAGTTTGGTTGATCCGAATATTCATATCATCGTGCTTAGGGACGGTTCTGCTAATTATGATATTGCCAAAGGCAGTGGATCCAATACAGAATCCGACCCGAATGCAGAACCTGCACAATTCGAATTGAGCTTAGCCGAATACTCTATTCTGAATGCGGATTTCATTTTTGATGATAGACAAGGAGGAACTTATCTTAAGATTTCTGATTTGGATCATTCCGGAAAGGGGGATTTTACGGAATCCATATATGACATTGCGACTAAAACAAGTATTGGCGGATTAACAGCGAAATCGGGAGGAGTGTCCTATTTGAGTAAGGCTAAGGTGAATGCAGATATCACAGTGAATGCAGATATGGCAAACTCCAAATTTACTTTGAAAGATAATTCTATTAGTGTCAATGCCATGAAACTGAATGCAGACGGCTGGGTTCAAACAAAAGGAAATGATACCAATATGGATGTCAAATTCAATGCGCCATCATCAGAATTCAAACATTTGCTTTCCATGATTCCCGGAGCATATACGAGCGGGTTCAAGGATGTAAAAGCAGATGGCACATTCAAATTTGATGGAGAGGCTAAAGGCACATTGAACGATAAGAAAATGCCGGCATTCAAATTCAACTTGGATGTGGCTGACGGTTCATTCCAATACCCCGATTTACCTATGGGCATGAAGGATATTAATACTGAGATAAGACTTGTCAGTACTACAAGTAATTTGGACCAGATGGCGATAGACATTCCTAAATTCCATACCCTTTTGGGCAATAATCCATTTGATGCAAAATTAAAATTGAGAACGCCTATTTCAGACCCTGACGTAGATGCGGAAATGAAAGGAACCATCAACCTGGAAGATTTGTCGAAAGCTTTTCCAATGGAAGGGGTAAAGAGTTTGAAAGGAAAAATCATTTCCGATATTGCCGCAAAGACCAAAATGTCATACATAGACAATCAGGAATATGAAAAGGTGGACATGAAAGGAAATCTCCAATTGGAAAATATGGACTACCAAGGAGAAGGTATGCCACCCGTTGTTATTAAGATGGCGAAAATGGATTTCACACCACAGAATGTGAAATTAAATGAATTCGATGCTCTGTTAGGTAAGAGTGATATACATGCAAGTGGTACATTGGATAATATACTGACTTATTTTTCTCCGGGAAAAACCATGACAGGTAATCTGAAAATCCGTTCAAAACTCTTTGATGCGAATCAATGGGTATCGGACGAAGAAACAGAAACCCAAGCCACTCCAACAAGCACGACCACAGGAACGGAAAATGCAGAAGTATTCGATCGTTTCAAATTCGTTTTGGATGCGGAAATGGACAAAATCCTTTATGATGAATATGAATTATTGAATTCAAGAGCAAAAGGTTCTTTTACCCCTGATGAAATAGAATTTACGGATTTGGGAGCCAAAATGGGTAAGAGTGATATTGCCATGAATGGCAAATTGAATAATATTTTCGGTTTTCTTTTTGATAATGAAATCGTAGGAGGAGTAATCAATCTGAAGTCCAATTATTTGGATTTGAATGAACTGACGGGCTACGATCCGAATGCAGCTCCGGTAGCTGCCAAAACTACTACCGAAGAAACGGCGGCTCCTACAGCAACGGAAGTAATGCTAGTTCCCGATTTTCTGGATATAAAAGTGAATACGGATATAGGGAAGGTATTATATACCAATCTTATATTGGAAGATGTGAAAGGGGCAATAGCCGTAAAAAATGAAAAAGTGGATTTGACGAATGTCGATGCGAAACTCTTAGGAGGAAGAGCTAGGTTGACAGGAAATTATGATACAAGCGATAAGGCGAAACCTACATTCGCATTCGGATATGATATCGCTCAATTCGATTTCCAAAAATCTTTCAAAGCTTTCAATACATTCCAATCGGCAGCACCGATAGGGGAGTTCATTAAAGGTATTTTCAATTCCAAATTGTCCGTAAATGGTGTGATGGGGGAAGGCATGATGCCCGATTTGAATACATTATCCGCAGATGGCGACTTCCATACGATAAACGCATTGATACAGAACTTTCTTCCGATGAAAGAAATAGGAAATAAATTGAACGTAAGTTATCTAAAGGATGATATAGAATTGAGGAATACTAAAAATATGTTCAATGTAAGGGATGGCAGAGTAAATCTAGAAGAATTCCCATTCCAATATAAAGACATAGGCATGAGAATCGGTGGTTCCCATGGTTTTGATCAAACGATGGATTATGATATGAAATTGGATATTCCGATAGACCTGATTGGAAAAGGAGCCGTTTCCGGATATGCTCAGTCAGGAATGGATCTTTTGGGAGGTTTTGCTTCTAAGGCAGGTATAAATTTAGGTAACCTCAATGTAGGCGAAATGGTAGAAGTTACATTGAAGTTAACCGGAGCCATGACAGACCCTAAAGTAAATATCTTGAAAGTCCGGATGTCAACAGCCGAAGGTGGTTCTGTAAAAGATGCCTTAGTCGATGATTTGAAAGGGATTGCAGATGAAAAATTAAATGAAGTAAAAGATCAGGTACAAGAGCAAGTGAATGTAGTAGTGGATAAGGCTGAAGATAAGGTAGATGAAGTAGTAGAACAAGTAACGAACCAAGTCGAGGACAAAGTAGATGATGTAGTTGAACAGGTTACGGAGCAAGTCGGGGGTAAAGTGGAAGAAGCTGTAGGAGATAAACTGGATGGAGTAAAAGAGCAGGCAGGTGGAAAGTTGGATGATATTTTAGATGGACAAGGAGATGCCATCAAAGATAAGGTCAAAGATGGAATTGGTAAATTTAATCCCTTTGGAAAGAAAAAGAAGAAGAAGGACGATTAATATTATTACAGTGTAATTATTTAAATAATATTATTCTTAATGCCTGTCTGTGATTTATACAGACAGGCATTTTTTTATTTTATAAAATAAAAAAATGCTTTCTGTAACTTTTATTAAAGATAGCTCGTCATACCCATAGAAGAACAAATTTAATCAATTTTAATAAGACGATAAAAATGAAAAATCTATTGCTTACGCTAGCAATAGGGCTGACATCCCTATGCACAATTTTTGCCCAATCGAATATAACAGGAAAAGTATTAGACCATGAAAATAATCCTGTAGCTTTCGCTAATGTGATTTTAAATTTAGCTGCGGATAGTACTATGGTTAAAGTAGAATCTACAGATGAAAGCGGATTTTTTACAATACCACAAGTCGAAGAAAATAAATATTGGTTACAAATCAGTTATGTTGGTTTGGCAGATTATAATTCGGAAATATTTGAATTGGAAAATGAAGATTTTGATTTTTCTACAATACAAATGCAAATTGTTTCCAATGAATTAAATGAAATAACGGTTACTGCTTCCCGTCCCATTTTGGAAATAAAACCTGATAAAGTAATATTTAATGTGGAAGGAAGTATTAATGCTTCCGGTAGTGATGGATTGTCATTATTAAAAAAAGCACCTGGTGTAATTGTTGATAATAATGATAATATTTCCCTTGCAGGAAAAAATGGAGTGGAAATATTTATTAATGGAAAACCATCACCATTGAGTGGAGATGATTTGGCGGCATACTTAAGGAATTTGAGTAGTGAGGATATTGATAATATAGAAATAATTACAAATCCATCGGCTAAATATGAAGCAGAGGGGAATGCAGGTATTATTAATATTAAAATGAAAAAGGACCAAAGGTTAGGAGCGAATGGAAGAATAAACGCGGGTTATTCTCAAGGACATTTACCCGGTTTTAACGGAGGGTTGAGTGGTAATTTTAAATCTAATAAAATAAATGTTTTCGGAAGATACTCGGGAGGGGAGTATCAAGGATTCAATAATTTTAATTTATATAGAATCCAAGGGAATGCTATTTATGATCAACGTTCAGAAAGGGATTTTACTCGAAAAAGGCAAGGTTATAATTTCGGAATGGACTTCTTCTTGAATGAAAAAAACACCCTTGGGGTTTTAGCAAATGGAAGTCATGGAATACGGGGAACCAGCTCGTTAAGTAAAACATATATTTCAGGTGTCAATAGCGAAGAAGTGGATAGTGTTTTAGTCTCTGAAACGAATGATGAAACGGATTGGGATAATATAAGCCTGAATTTGAATTACCAATTAAGAATGGAAAATAATAAAAATCTGAATATGGATTTAGATTATGGATTATATAAGAATAGAGGAGATGAATACCAACCGAACCTTTATAAAAATGAAACAGAATCCATTATTTTATCCGAAAATATTTATTCTAATTATATGGATACGGATATTAATATCGGAACATATAAATTAGATTATAACCAAGAATTATGGAAAGGTGAATTAGGTTTGGGAATAAAATCTGCCTTGGTCATAACGGATAATTTATTTAGGGTGAATGATGTGGTTGATGGACAGGAATACTTGGACGAAATGAGGAGCAGAGCTTTTGAATATACGGAAAATGTAAATGCCATATATGCCAGTTACGGAAAACAAATAGATAAATTCAGTTTCCAATTGGGATTAAGAATGGAACATACATTTTCAAAAGGAGAATTAATGGCAAAGGAAATTACAGAAAATGATCTGGTGAAAAGAAATTATGTTGATTTATTTCCATCCTTAGGTTTAACGTACCAATTAAATGAAAAAAATAATTTCCAATTAAATTATAGTAGAAGATTAAAACGTCCGAATTACGAAAACCTGAATCCATTTGAATCTAGGTTAGATGAATTGGTTTTTGAAAGAGGCAACCCTTTTCTAAATCCGGAATATTCTAATAATATTAAATTCGGATATACTTTTAATAGCAGATTAAATACCAGCCTTAGTTATTCGAAAACAAAAGATATGATTTCTGAAATCATTGTACAAGTAGATGATAAAATATATAATTCATCTTTAAATGTTGCGAGTCAGGATAATTGGAATCTTAATGTGAGCGCTCCTTTTCCTATTGCTAAATGGTGGAATACCTATACCGATCTTTCTGGTTCATACCAAAAAAATTCCACTACGATTTTGGAAACAAATGAAAAAGAGGAATTGGAAGTTTATTCTTTCAATGCTTATATGCAAAATAATTTTGATTTGCCTTGGGGCTTGAAATTAGAAGTGTCGGGATGGTATGCGTCCCCGTCGGTTTATGGCGGATTCCTTAGAACCAAACAAATGTTCGGAGTGGATGCAGGTATCCAAAAATCATTTTTAAAAGGCAATGCCAAATTAAAAATAGGCTTGGATGATATTTTTTATTCCCAAAAATGGAGAGGTGAAAATAATTATGGAAATGATTATGCAAGGGCAGATGGAGTAAATGATTCAAGAAGATTAAAAATTAATTTTTCCTATGCTTTTGGAAATCAAAAAGTGAAAAGCCGTAGAAGAAGCACCGGCTCCGAAGCAGAATCAGGCAGAGTGGGGAATTGATAAAATAATGCAGAATCCTAAATTCCTTTCTTTTTTTTTGGATCAAAAAGGAGGATCTATGAAACAATAATACGCAATTGAATAATGTAGTGCGTATAATTTAATAGCAAACAAAAAATCCGCTGCTTCCTTTGGAAGCAGCGGAT
>JAHDHJ010000182.1 GCA_020631375.1 Saprospiraceae bacterium
TTACCATCTTTTACAAAAACCTGGTGGGTTAATGTATTTTCCTTGAAAAATTTATTCAATCTTCCTGCGGCAATCTTATCTAGAATTGCTTCAGGTTTACCTTCAGCTTGTGCCATTTCTCTTCCTATTCTCAATTCCTTGTCCTTAATGTCTTGAGGAACGGAATCTTCATCCAATGAAATTGGCTTCATAGCAGCTACTTGCATCGCTACATCTTTTCCCGGTTGGATATAATCAGGTCCTTCCAAGTTCAATGCTACGATAACACCGGCTCTGTAGCCCATGTGGATATAAGGTAGTACCTGCCCTTCTCCAGCAGCGGTTTCTAACTTGGCATATTCAGCTACTTCAAGTTTTTCTCCGATAACACCCAATTGCTCAGTTACCTTAGCGCCGATAGATAGCTTGCTATCAAATGGCAACGCGATAAGAGCTTCCAAATCTGCAGGTAGGTTTTTCAAAGCTATTTCTGCGATGTTTTGAGCCAATGCGATGAAACTGTCCGTTTTGGCAACGAAATCCGTTTCACAGCTTAGCCTTACAACTACACCGTTATTTCTATTTCCTGAGGTCAAGGCGATAACCACGCCTTCTTTAGCTTCACGATCTGCTCTCTTATCAGAAAGTTTTTGACCTTTTTTACGTAGGAATTCTATTGCTCCGTCAAAGTCACCACCTGCTTCGGTTAATGCCTTCTTGCAATCCATCATTCCTGCTCCCGTCATGTCACGGAGCTTTTTTACATCTGCGGCTGAAATTTTCACTTCCATTCCGTTTATTGATTTTTATAAATAATGTGTCAGAATTAAATTAACAATCCAATGCTTAGGATTGTTTAGCTGTCGCTTCTTTGTTCTTTCTTCTTTCTTCCAAACCTTCCTTAATGGCTGATGTAAGGTATTCCGTGATTATTTTTACGGATTTTGATGCATCATCATTTGCAGGAATAGGGAAGTCAACCAACCCAGGATTAGAATTGGTATCAACCATACCGAAAGTACGAAGACCTAGTTTGCGGGATTCAGCTAATGCGATATGTTCGTGTGTGATATCCACGATGAATATAGCCGCAGGTAATCTATTTAAATTAGCGATACCGCCCATTACTTTCTCTATCTTGTTACGCTCACGAGTCAAGGTTAATCTTTCCTTTTTCGTGATGGAAACAGCACTATCTCCCAACATTCTATCGATGTTGTTCATCTTTTTGATAGACTTACGGATAGTGGAGAAATTCGTCATCATACCTCCTAACCAACGATCGGCTACGTATGGCATTCCTACGCTTTTAGCTGCTTCGGAAACGATATTCCTAGCTTGCTTCTTCGTAGCGACGAACATGATTTTACGTCCTGAACGTGCAATTTGCTTCATAGCAGCGGCAGCTTCTTCCAAGCAATTGCTCGTACGGTTCAAATCAATTAGGTGAATTCCTTTTTTTTCCATGAAGATATATGGCAACATCTTTGGGTTCCATTTTTTCTTCAAGTGACCGAAGTGTACTCCGGCTTCCAACAACTGCTTATGTGTAGGCTTTTCCATTTTTGTGAAAAGTATTTTCTCTTAATAAAATAAATAAGATAACATCCGATACCAGAAGTACCATTAACGTTTTGAGAACTGGAAACTCTTACGTGCCTTAGGCTTACCGTATTTCTTCCTCTCTACTACTCTCGCATCTCGAGTTAAGAATTTCTTAGTTTTCAATGGTGATTTGAATTCTTCATTCAGTTTTACCAATGCACGGGAAATTCCCATACGGATGGCTTCTGCCTGACCTTTGAATCCACCACCTTTTACGTTGATGTTCAAATTATAAAGGGATTCTACTTCAACAGTCTGAAGAGGCTCCGTTACTTTGTTTCGGATGTGGCTTACCGGAAAATAAGCATCTAATGCTTTTCCATTGATAGTAATATTACCTTCTCCTTTTGTTAGATATATACGGGCTATGGATGCTTTCCTTCTTCCCGTAGCATTTATCATTTCCATATTCGGTGATTATTTATCTAATTTTAATTCCTGAGGCTTTTGGGCTTCATGGGGATGTTCAGAACCTTCATATACGAATAGGTTTCTGTAAATGGCAGCTCCAAGACGGTTCTTAGGAAGCATTCCTTTTACGGAATGTTCTACTATACGGATAGGATGTTTTTCCAAGATTTGTCTGGCTGTCTTACTTTTTTGTCCACCTGGGTAGCCGGAATATCTAAGATATACCTTCTGATCCAATTTGTTTCCGGTCAGTCTAACCTTTTCAGCATTGATAACGATGACATAATCTCCGCAATCAACATGTGGTGTAAAGGAAGGCTTATGCTTCCCTCTTAGGATTTGGGCAATTTTACTACCCATGCGACCCAAGGTCTGATTGGTTGCATCTATGACGAACCATTCTTTCTCTACCTCTTCCTTTTTGGCCGATTTTGTTTTATAACTTAGTGTATCCACTTGTCTATAATTTTAATAATCGTAATAACTCCGCTATTAAGCGGCTGCAAATGTATAATTCCTTTTTGGATTAAACAATGTTTTTAATAGGTTTTTTTGAAAATTAAAATCATAACTCATTGGAAAACAGTTAAAATTTCGCACATTTTTTTTAGAGTGTAGTGTTTTTCGAGTGTTTTGTGGGCTAGAATCGCGTTTCGCACAGCGTTTCATAATTGCGTTTTGCTTAGCTGCTTCATGGTTAATGGACTTTGTTACTTATTTGCGAAATATACTGTGATTCTTGAATGTTTTTTCACTTGTGTTTATTTTCGGTACTTGTATGCTTCATTTTTCCTATCTTTGTGCGGTTTTTGGATTTCGATATTTTTTCAAACATATTATCAAAGAACAAGATGAAGATAGACGTAATATTAGGACTTCAATGGGGAGATGAGGGGAAAGGCAAAATTGTTGATTATCTGGCAGAGAGATATGATGTTGTCGCCCGTTTCCAAGGAGGGCCCAATGCAGGGCATACCCTTGTTTTTGATGGAAAGAAATATGTATTACATACTATTCCATCCGGTGTTTTTCGTTCTAACCTGATTAATCTTATCGGGAATGGGGTTGTCATAGACCCGATTACTTTTGAAAGGGAATTGCAGAATCTGGATGCTGCGGAAGTGGATTATAAGGAGCGTTTGTTCGTTTCCCAAAAAGCCCATCTTATTTTGCCTACGCATAGATTATTGGATGCTGCGAATGAAGTAGCTAAGGGGAAAAGCAAGATTGGTTCGACATTGAGGGGCATCGGCCCTACCTATATGGATAGAACGGGAAGGAATGGATTGAGGATAGGAGATATCAACCGTCCCGATTTTAAGGAAAGATATGATCGACTGAAGCAAAAGCATTTGTCGATACTGACTTCTTTGCCGCAAGTGGATTTTGATTTGGAGGGAGAAGAAAAGAAGTGGTTCGCTAGTATGGAGAGATTGAGGGAAATTCCTCAGGTGAATAGCGAATATTATGTGAACCGTTGTCTAAGGAATGGTAAGCGGATTTTAGCGGAAGGTGCGCAAGGTTCTATGTTGGATGTTGATTTCGGGACTTATCCTTTTGTGACTTCGTCGAATACGGTTACAGCGGGTGTTTGTATCGGTTTGGGTGTTTCTCCTGATAAGATAGGGGAAGTGATTGGGATAACCAAAGCATATTGTACCAGAGTGGGGAGTGGTCCTTTTCCGAGTGAACTGCATGACGAAATAGGGGAGTTGTTGCGTAAGGAGGGACATGAATTCGGAGCGACTACAGGAAGGCCTCGTAGATGTGGATGGATAGATTTGCCCCAGTTGAAATATACCATCATGCTGAATGGTGTTACCCAATTGGTGCTTACGAAAATAGATGTATTGAATATATTCAAGGAACTTCAAGTTGGTGTTTCATATATTATAGATGGTCAGGAAACGGAGGAAGTGCCTTATGAAATCCAGGATGACCTCAGAATGAAATATGAGTCATATGCCGGTTGGGAACAATCATTGGCGGGTATTCATGAATTTGATAATTTGCCTGATACGGCAAAGGCATATATCTATGCTTTGGAAAAAGAATTGGCTGTGCCAATTACGATGGTTTCTACGGGGCCGGATCGGGTGGAATTATTATTGAGACCGATGGGTTGATTGAAATTATTTATGTTGTAGACTCCTCCCCCTTAATCCCCCTCCAAAGGGGGAAATAAAAACGAAGGATATAAATTTATTTATATAATCGCCACGTTTTAGCGTGGCGATTATAGTTTTATCAATAATGATAAAATGTCTAATAAAACAAAAAAAAATAAATATAATAGATTTGTTTCCGAATTTAATTTAGGAGAAAAAAAGGAGGGGTTCAAATCTTTGTTGCCGTACTGGATGATGCATTTCAAAATGGGATGTATCCTTGATGGTCATGGTTATTCCACACATAAAAATAATGAGTTTGAATTTGTCATGGCGGTTTCGGATGCCCAAGGCTTGACAATTTCCGAAAGGGGACAAAACCCATTTTCCCAACTCAAATCCTTTTACGAAAAAAATAATGATTGGCTCTTCGGGTTTCTTTCTTATGATTTAAAAAACGATGTGGAAGAATTAAATTCCAATAATCCGGATAGGGTTGGGTTTCCTTTATTGAATTTTTTTGTACCTGAAATATTGATTCAAATAAAAGATGATAAATTAATTATCGAATCTGTAAAATTCAGCCCGGAAAATATTTACGAAAGTATTTTGAAAACAATAAAAGAAGGGGATTGTGAATGTGCGGGAGAATGGGAGATGAAATCCCGTGAAACGGAAACAGAATATAAAGAAAAAATAAAAAAAATAAAGGAGCATATTGTAGAGGGCGATTTATACGAAATGAATTATTGTACCGAATTTTATGTCGATGCTTGCTTCATTGAACCGGCGGCTTTGTATTCTTCTTTGAATTATATTGCGAAAGCTCCTTTTTCTTCTTTTTATAAATGGAATGACAAATATTTGAATTGTGGAAGTCCGGAAAGGTTTATAAAAAAAGAAGGGGATGAATTAATTTCGCAGCCCATAAAAGGAACAGCTCCCAGAGGCAAAAATAAAATAGAAGATCAAGAAAATAAAATAGCACTTTCCAAGAGCGAAAAAGATAAGGCGGAAAATGTAATGATAGTGGATTTGGTACGGAATGATTTATCCCGTTCCTGTGAGGCGGGTTCTGTCGTGGTAGATGAGCTTTTCGGGATTTATGGTTTTGAACAAGTCTGGCAAATGATTTCCACGGTCAGCGGAAAATTAAAAAATGATGTCCATTTTATTGATGCACTGAAAGCATTATTTCCGATGGGTTCGATGACAGGAGCACCCAAAATCATGGCTATGGAATTAATAGAAAAATACGAAATTACCTCTAGGGGATTGTATTCGGGGTCTGTTGGTTATATCACGCCCGGGGGGGATTTTGATTTTAATGTAGTTATCAGAAGTATTTTATATAATTCGGCGGAACATTATTTATCCTACCATGTAGGAGGGGCGATAGTTTTTGATTCGGATCCCGAAGGAGAATATCAGGAATGTTTATTGAAAGCGAAGAGTATGCGGAAGGCTTTGGGGATGGAGGAGTGATTGTTTTTAATTCAAGCTGTGTTTTACACAAATAGCCCATAATTTCTATGATTTTAAACAATTTCCATTGTTTCTATACTCGCTGATTATTCAAAAACAATTTCTATATTTTCAGAAGTAGGCAAAGCTTGGCAAGCTAAAATTATTCCTTTATTTAGATCCTTGTCTTCTAATGCCATATTGGATTTCATTTCTGCTTTTCCTGATTTTAATTTACAGGCACAAGTTCCGCATACGCCACTTTCGCAAGAGAAAGGAGGGTTAGAATCCGCTTCTTTCAATACTTGCAAAATTGTTTTTCCATTAGGAATTATAAGGTCGAATTGTTTGCCATTTAATGTGGCTTTTAATTGGGCATTATCTATGGCTTTGATATCATTATTTCCATCATCTTTTTTTCCTCCGAATTGTTCGATGTGGATTAATTCTTTTGGAATGCCCAAGTCCATTAATGTTTTTCGGATGGAGGTATTCATTGCACCCGGACCACAAATATAATATTCCGTACTTTGGGCAATGGGAGGATAGTTATTAATAAACCATTCTACATTTTCGGTATCTATCCTTCCTTTTTTACCTTTCCATTGCTCCCATGAAGTCCATACTTTTGGTTCGCTTAGTGTATGCACAATTTCTAAACGTTGGGGGAATTCTTTTTTTAAATTTTCCAATTTATCCCTGAAGATAATACTGTCTTGGTGGGCATTTCCATAAAATAAATTAACGACACTATTGGGTGAGGCATAAAGGACTGATTTCAGAATGGAAATGATGGGCGTAATACCACTTCCTGCTGCGAATAAAAAATATGTTTTATATGCATCTTTATTAATGTCTGCATAAAATCTTCCTTGTGGAATCATGATTTCCAATTCATCACCCACTTTTAATTTATCATTGGCAAAATTAGAAACCAAGCCTCCTTTTACTCTTTTGATAGTTACTTCTAATGCCTCATTATTATGAGGGCAACTATTTAATGAATAACTCCTACGGGCTTCCTTTCCTTCGACATTGAATTTAATAATCAAATGTTGACCCGGATGATAATTAAATTGTTCATATAAATGATTGGGGATGTCAAAACGAATGGTCGCAGCATCTTTAATAGGATGATTTATATTTGATATTTTTATTTTGTGGAACATACTCTTACATGGTTTTTACTTGCTCATCCATTTCTCTACGATTCCTTGAAAAGTCCTAACAGTACTTTCTCCTTTTAAGGCGGTAGCCGCAACACTGAATAATGGATTTTTTAATGATTTTTGTTGTTGCTCACAAGCATATACATCCTCTGCCATGAAATCTCCGGTAGCCATTGGGTCATTCGGGTCATCATTTCCGTATTTGGTTTCCCCTCCCATCAGTCCATGCCATGACATATTGGATTTTGCAGATTTTTTATAGAATTCCCAATCGGTCATTTCCTCTATTTTGGAACGGACAACAACTTTGGTTCTATCCGGAGCCAAAGGAATGGTATGGAATACACTCCAAGAAGAATCCGTTTCGGATAAACCGGTATTGGGGAATAACCAAGGGACATAAGCACCGATATATTCGTCTGTCATTTCCTTGATTCTTTTGGTCGGACTTAATTTATCCAAATTGTCATGATAGACTTTTGCCAATGGCTCCCAAAACATATAATGATCCCCTACAAAACCGTATTTGGCATTGGCATGGTCATACATATTCAAGGTATTGGAATGGAGATGTGATAAGTGATAGACATCTATATAATTTTCAGCCACGATTTTCCAATTCGCATTGATGACTTTTTCATAAATGGTATCCGGATATTCAATGAGTCTTGTGGGGTCGTGCGGACCCAAATATTCCCAACAGCCTTCAAACCATTTTGTAATTGGTTCTGCATCGGGTTTGGGATGTACCCAAAGCATTCCCCTCCAAATATCAACGGAGGCTTTGTGCAAACAGATCTTGTCCAATTCCAAATCAGGGAACTCTTCCTCTTTTTCAGGAACACTGATTAATTGACCGGATAAATCATAGGTCCAATCATGATATGGACAGGTAAGGGCTTTTTGTTTTTTGCCAACAGCCCTAAGGAGTTGTGTTCCTCTATGGCGGCAAAGATTATGGAAAGCCCGTAGGCGTTGATCCCTTCCTTTTACTATAACGATATTCTGATGCCCGCATTGGACAGTGATATAATCGCCGGGGTCTTGGATGTCTTCTGTTAATCCTGCAAATTGCCAACTGTTACCAAAAATAATTTCTTGTTCCTTGTCGAACCACTCTTCGGAAATGTAGGCTTCAACAGGTAGGATGGGCATTTTCCGCTTCGTATCCATGATGTTATGTTTTAGAAAATCTGTTGCGTAAAACGCAGTTTAAATTATTTCTTTTTCTTCGGTTTTCCTCTTAATGATTCGCCGACACCTTCCATGTACATTTCTATTTTTCCGCAACTCTGACAGCAAAATACATCGAATTTTTCCCTATTTTTAAAGATGGCGGCATATTCACCGAGCCAATCCGTCCATCCTCCTCCTTCATGGAATTTTTTAGTTCCGAGGAATGACATGTTGGTTTCACAGTTGGGGCAGATAATAGAATAGTTCATATCGGATTTGGTTTTTGTAATTCAAATTCAAGACGAGTATTTATTTAGTTGCTATCCAAAGTTCGGCTTTTTTGACATTATAATTCGAGTCGAATTCATAGACTTCAAAATCGGCACTGTCTTTTTTTCTATACATCATTAATTCGCCTAAGGCATCCCATCCTTCTCCTTCGTAATCGGAAGCTTTGCCCGATAGGGGATAAGTCAAATAATCATTGCTAGGGATTTTTACGCCATGCAAACCATTAGGAATATTGGATAAATCCTTTACTTTATACCCAATCGTAATTGTCATTTTTCCTTTTGGATTGTCATAGTTGGAATAAGATAAATACATTCTTTCATTGTCTGAAATATTTTTCAATTTTCCGGAAAAATCATCATTATATGTTTTATTCCATAAATCTTCTATTGCTTTTTCCATAAGGTCATTTTTATTGTAATCAACAATTTTATGTACCCCAATGATATAAAAAGAAGATTTCTTTTTGGTATTCTCTATTTTAGTATTAGGACTGTTTTTTGTTTCTGTGATTTCTTTTTTCTCTTGTATTTCTGCTGTTTTATTATCCTGTTTTATTGGGCTGGTTTCTTTTTCTGTTTTATTCTTCGGAATTG
>JAHDHJ010000183.1:0-1818 GCA_020631375.1 Saprospiraceae bacterium
CAAGCATTACCGAAAGGAACTTATTTAATTTCTATATTGAATGAAGGAGTATTCTATACCACTAAAAAGTTTGTAAAGAATTAAGGGGTAATAGAACTGTGAGACATTAAATTCATTCCTTGTTTTAAGGAACTGAAGTCGGTTCCCCTTGTAAGAAAGAATGGAAATCGTCTGCCATGATTGGCAGACGATTTTGTTTTATGCCTTCAAGATTACTTTTTTTCTTATCTTAGAGATTCTTCCCGTTTAATATTTCACAAAAAAGGACTAGAATAAAAAGACTACTTATTCAATCAATGATTTGATTTGTTCTAGTACCGATGTTGAAAGTTATTTTGGATTTAAAATTAGAAATCATGAAAAAGATTGTAGTAACGCTTAGTATATGTATGTGTTTGATGGTGATGTCTTGGGGGCAAAACTCTAAAGTGACATCAGGAGTGGTCGCTTTTCAAAGTGGTGATTATGACAAAGCTTTGGAAACATTGAATACTGCTTTAGAAAATAAAGATGATCTGAAAAAATCGAATCAACCCAAAGCATTTTATTATAGGGCTAAAACAAAAATGCAATTGTTCCAAAAAGCAGCCCAAGAACAAAACTATGCTTATTTGGAATCCAATAATTTGATAGAAGTTTACAACGATTTTAAAGCTGCCGAAAAGCACGATGAAGCAGAGAAATGGAAGAAAAAAATCGAACTGGATTACTTGCTCATCAAACCCATGTTTACACAAATGGGAATGACATTGGTGCAACAAAAACAATACGACGAAGCTTGGAAATATTTGTCGGCTTCAAATGAAATCGAAGAAGATTATATCGTGTATGATTTATTAGGTCAAATAGAACAACAAGAAAAACATTATAAAAAGGCGATATCCTATTTTGAAAAAAGCATTTCTTTGTTTCAATCGAACCCATCCAATAATCCAGATGTGTTTATTGCTTATACATATTATCGGAAAGCCATGATCCATTTTTATTATTCGGGGCACTATTCAGAACTTGAAGATCTATATGTGCCAACAGATGAAGATGAGGATGCAGCCTTTTCTACGGTAACAGAGGGAAAAGAAGTACTAGAAAAAGAATACCAAAAAATTATAAAATCGAAGGATGATTATTCTGAAGAAATTCAAAATAAATACAAAGAACAATATTTATATGCAAAAGATGCCTTGAATAAATTCGAGTTGGATTTATATATGAAGACGCCTGATAAGCTAGATGATGCGATAAAACAATTCGAAACATCCCTTAAAGAGAATCCAAATGATTATTTTGTACAGATAGCTTTTGCATCCTTATTAGAGAAAAAGGATATGGATAAAGCCATTGCTGCTTATGAAAAAGCTATCGAAATAGATGGCAGAAAAGGAGAAGCGTATTTTAATTTGGGTGCAATTTATACCAATAAGGCAGCAGAAGTTATGAAAGAAGCCAATGAATTGGATGATTATAATAAGATTGGAGAAATGGAAAAAGAAGCGGTGGAATATTTGTCAAAATCCAAACCCTATTTTGAAAAATATTTGGAAATCGATCCTCAATCTCTAGAAGCAATTCGTGCTTTAAAGCAAGTCACCTTAAGGCAAGGAGACGATGAGGGATTCATGAAATATAAAAAAATGGAGCAAGATTTGAGAGGGAATTAAAACCATTTTTATTTTCGGAAACATGATAAATATTACGAATATAATTAAGTCTAATTATGAAATCATGTAATATGAGTATTTAAAAAAGCATTGTTGTTTAACTACCAACAGTGCTTTTTTACGTAAAAGTATTGTTTTGATTGATGAAATTAATAAAAAA
>JAHDHJ010000183.1:1918-8788 GCA_020631375.1 Saprospiraceae bacterium
AACATGAGAACTATTTTACTTACCACAATTTTTATTTTATGTGGAATTTCTATTCATCATTTACACGCTCAATGTTCATCAGTATCACTATTGAATATTGATGATTTAACCGCTACAACGTCTTGTGTAGGTGGAACAGCAGAATATACTGCAACATTGGATGTAACTGTTACCAACCAAGGGAATACCTCGGCTTGCTTTGATTATTATTTGAATGGTGTTCTTACACGGGTATGTTGGGGAAAAGGAACCAGTTTAATCGATCACACAATTACATTTACAGCAGATTGTAATTCAACATTTTTATTGTCTGGTTGGTCTAGCCCCGGAGGAGGAGGTTCGCAGTGTACGACAGGAGGAGCGGCTCCGGTAGACAGACCCAATCCTTTACCCGTAGAATTATTATATGTAAAGGCACATTGGGAAAATGATGCTGCCCAATTAGAATGGGCAACAGCTACAGAAGATAATTTTTCGCATTTTGAAATCCACAAATTAGATTTGACAACTAACCGTTGGATGCCAATAGAAACCATAGAAGGAGCTGGCGAAAATACTGCCTCAGAACATCGTTATACATATACGGATCTGACAACAATAAATAAAAATTATTACAGACTTAAAATGGTAGATTTGGATCGTACTTTCGAATGGAGTCCGGTTGTTAGTTTGACAAAAAAATCGAAAGGTTTGGAAATTAGCATCGTACCGAATCCTAGCAATGGCCAATTTGTTTTTAATATAGAAGCGGATGAAATCGAGTCCACTTATATTTTAAAAATTGTGGATATGAAAGGTCAAATTGTTTTTGACAAAGAAATAGCCCTCCTCGGTAGAGATGAATTTCTAAGTTATCCGATTGATATTTCTAGTTTGCCTTCCGGAATGTATTTTTATCAATTAAATAATGGAGCAAGGATTGAAACTGGGCGGATTCAAACCTTGTTTGATTGATCAATATAAATTATAATTATCCAAAGTTTTAAACTCGTTATCCAAAGTTTGAAACTTTGGATAACTATAGCGAGTAATGGAAAAAACGGAAATCATTAAATTGATTTCCGTTTTTTTTGTATTATTAATCCAATAAAAAAATAATTATGGAAAATAATAGTAAATATCGAAAAATGGCAGAAGAGGGGATAGAGTATCACATTATACGAGAAGAAGCGGTAAAAGATGGTCTGGAAGGTGATGAGCTAAAATGGGTAATGCGGATGGTGGATAATACATTGATGAAAAAAGAAGTGTCGAAAGTGAGTTCTAGTTCAGGGACGGTTTCTTTTTTTATAGGGTTGTTTTTTGTCCTAGTTGGGGCAGGAGTGAGTATTTACACAATGATGAATGGCCAAAGTGGAGTGATTTGGTATGGGGCGATAGTCTTTGGACTGATGATTATGTTTTTAGGGAAAAGGGCTTTGTAAACTTTCCGACAAAAAATACGATTTTCCAATATTTATAACTTTTGGAATAAAATCTGAATAGTTTATAAGACTTGTCTTTGTTATATTTGGTTTGTAAGTGAAAAGAATTTAAGGGATAAGTTGACGTTTTAATGTATTATCACAAATTAAAAACAACAATTTATGGAAAAGTATATCCCTTCATATAATTTATTTCAAGGAAACTCAAAGATTAAAATAGAAGATATTGATTACAAAAATCATTATGATTTTACACAACCTCATCGCCATCATTATTTTGAATTATTTTTCTTTGAAACGGGAGGTGGCCATCAATTGATAGATTTCGAAAATTATGAAATTATTCCCAAGGGAATTTATTTGGTTTGCCCCGGGCAAATCCATCTTATGAAACGCCATGCGAATGCAAATGGAATAATAGTGCAATTTAGCAATGAATTGATGATAGGTAAGAAAATCCCTTGGTATATTTTAAGTCAAGGTCAATTTTTGAAAGATGAAAAATTATATAACGAATGTAAGCATATTGTTTTTCTAATGAAGGATGAAATGAAAAATAATGATCATCCGTATGGTAAAGAAATCATATCCGATTATTTAAAAATAATTTTATTGAAACTGTTCGGTCATTCTAAATTAGGAAATACATCGAATAATGAATTTTTTAAATTTATGAATTTACTGGAAAATAAATTTAAGGAATGGAATGCTGTACATTATTATACAGAAAGGCTAGGGTGTAGCAGTAAGAAATTAAATGAACTGACAAAAAAACATTTGGGTAAAACAACTTTAGTAGCGATTCATGACAGAATACTTTTAGAAGCAAAAAGAATGATGGTGGCTAATGAAAATATAAGCTTAAAAGAAATTGGATATAGGCTTAACTTTGACAGCCAATCTAATTTTTCAAATTTTATTAAAAATAAAACGGGAAAATATCCGAAAGAGTTGCAGTTGGAATTAATGTCTTGACGGTTCCTTGTTGGGCTGAAAAGTGAAACGAGCCCCCAGACCTATATGAATTGGGCTGATGTTATATTTAAAAGAACCATTTTTCTGTACTAAATTCATTTTTGTGCGAATACCTCCGCTAGCATAAATTGAAAAATTATCTTTTATTGGGTATAATATTTTTAATTCGGATAAAAATGTCATTCCGAATTTTTTCTGGTAATCGATAGATGATAAATTATAAGTATTTAAGTCACTCGTAATTGATTCTCCTTTTATTCCATGATAGATGTTCATGCCCACACCTACTTTGGGTTCTAGGGCAATGCTACCCCCAATGGGAATTGTCATATCATAAGATATTAGTAGTTGGAGGAGTTGGTTTTTTATCTTGAATTCAAAAGGTGTTTCATCTATTATAATTATAGAGTCTTGGATGAGAGAATCTGGATTTATATAAAAGAAATTTTCTTTCCAAGAGACTAGTTCCACGCCAACGTTTAAGTTTCCATAATTTTTTAAATTTCTTTTAATTTCGATCCGATTAGAAAAACCGTATTTATTACTTGTCGTGTTTTTCATTCTGAATTCTCCATCTAAGAATATAGAGTCGGATATTCCAGATAGATTGATTTCGGGTCTAAGGAATACAAATGCACTCTGAAAATCAACTGACCATTTATTTTCTTTAGTAATTTTACCCTTTTTTAGAGGGCTGCTTTTTTTAGGTAAAGGTAAAGTGTCTGCCAAAATAGAAAATATTTTTTCAAACTCTATTTCTTGATTGATGGTTTGGGTGGGGTCTAACGTTGGGAGTAGATTAGTGTTTTCATTTTCTTCGAAAAATGTATTTGTAGTTTCAGGCAGAGTTGTTGCTGATTGCTTAGAGAGGGGAGGAATGTTGGATAAAGTTTGATTCAAATGAACATCGCTAAGAATATTTGAAGAAATGGAATGCCGAGATTCTGTGTTGCTGTTTAATGGATTGTTGCTTTTTGTAATAGAATTAGGGGTGGTATATTCCAATGGAATTACACTCGTGTTGTTCGGGGAATTTTGTATGTTTTTGATCTTATTCTTAGTAGGATAATAAGTTGTAGATTTATTAATGGTTTTCTTCTTCGTTTTTACATTATTATGCGTTTTGAAATTTGATGTTGAATTTTCTATTTTATTTCCTGTGTCAATATTATGTTCATTTTGAATGGCTGGGTCGTCATTGAGAGTTATCGAAAGAGTATTGTTTTTTACATCTTGAGATTCATGGATCGAATTTTTACTTTCGATAATAACATGATAATTTATCAAAAAATAACTTGAAAATGCACCCAAACATAAAATGGAAAGTAAAATGAACAATCTCCATTTTTTTCGTTTCGGTTTCGGAAACCGATCGTCACTCGCAATGTCGTTCCATAAAGAATCTGTATCGATTGGAGCTTTTTTATCATTGAATTTATTTCTTATATTTTTGTAATGATTCTCCATTCCTTAGCTGCTTTTAATTTCCAAACCTTCTAAAATTTCCCGTAATATCTTTTTTGATCGAGTCAAATAAGAACGGGAAGTGCTTTCTGTCATGTTAAGAAGCGCTGCAATTTCTTTATGCGAATACCCATCCATTATTTTTAGATTAAAAACAATACGATATTTTTCGGGTACTAATGATAAATACTTCAGAATGTCATCTACTTCTAACTGAGTCATGTTGTCTTCTATACCGGTAGGTTCGACGGTTAGATTTTCTAGAGGGGTAAAAACAATTTTTTTTCCTCTTAAATGATTCAAAGATTCTCGAATGGCAATGGTGTTGATCCAAGTAGAAAAGGCTCCTTTTTTTTCATCATATTTATCAATGTTGATGAAGACTTTCAAAAAAATATCTTGCAAAATATTTTTAATGGAATAATCTTCTGCTACATATCGTCTTACTACATAATAAAGCCTATCGACATGCAAGTCGTATAATTGGCGTTGTGCCTTAGCGTCTCGTCGTCGACAAGCTTTTATTAATACGTGTGATATGTTTTTTTTATGATTCATTCAAAACATGGAATAAATACCATAAATTAACTGCCATAAAAACTTGCAGTAAAATTATTGTCTTCATCATGCTCATTGGATTCGAGTTCGACATGAATGACGGCTCCACTAATCCAATATGATTCATCTTCTTCCCCTAGATCTCCATCTGGGGCTTCATCTTTGCCTTTAATATTACATAGTTTACGCAAAAAGGGATCGTGGCAATCAATATAAGTTAGCGAGGGATGGGGATTTTCCCAATTAAAATGCTCATCATAAGAACAAAAAGGAGCACCCAAGCCTATAACCATTCCTTTACAGTGTTCAAAATCAACCAAATCTTTAAATGAATAATATCCATTTTCATCGGTATATGTAATCATTTCATGATAGGGGCAATCGGGGCAATAATCCGTAGAATCTAATCTTATGGGATATCCCACCCCTGGAATATCTGCTACACCATTGCTGTCCAAATCGATCATTAAACGTCCAGAAATCATGGGCAAATCTTCTCCTGGGTCAGTTATAAAGTTGTTGCTTGGATTTTCTTCACGACAACCTATCCAAAAGATAGTCATAATAATAACGGAAAAAACAAGATATTTTTTCATGAATACAGTTTTTAATAACTAAGAATTGTTTTTGGATATCCTTTCGTATGCTTATACACCCGTATTCAAGAAAACGCTGCAAAAAAAAATGAAAAAAATGAAAGGAACCGTTAGTCTGAGGTAGGGGTGTTGTCAAGTTCTGCTGCTCTGCGAAAGTAAATTTCTGCTTGTGAAGCATCGCCCTTTTTGTCGTATAAATTTCCAAGAAGATTGAATAAGTCAGGTCTTTCCAATCCCAGATTTAAAACAGAAATTAAATCTTTTTCTGCGGCAGGATAATTATCTAATCCTAAATATGCTTTTCCCTTTAAAATTTTTGCTTCGTAATATTGGGGCATGGTTTCAAGAGCCATATTCAAATCTTTAATGGCATCATTGAATAAATTCAATTCGATATTTGAAGAAGCCCGATAGG
The DNA here is from genome assembly GCA_020631375.1 of Saprospiraceae bacterium. Taxonomy (GTDB): domain Bacteria; phylum Bacteroidota; class Bacteroidia; order Chitinophagales; family Saprospiraceae; genus JAHDCE01. The sequence goes on from JAHDHJ010000183.1 coordinate 7,351, forward strand.
TCAAGGGAACCGGATCGTCAAAATGGAAATAGAGATATTGATTAAAACAATGAATAGCATGATTGTGCTCATTTATTTTTTGATAGGTTTTCCCCATTTCCAAAAATTCGTTTTTGCTGAGGGGATATATTTTGTTTTTCATTTTGAACATGCGGATGGCATCGTTCCATTCCTTTTCTTGCAAGCAAGCATGGATGATTAAATCAAAAATACTTTTGTCGGCTCTTCCTTTTTCTAGAATTTCGGTACTCTTCATAAAAAAATCATCCATTCTTTTTTCTGCTAATAATTGTTCTAAATCAAAATAATCATTAGAAAGAAAAAAACGAGAAAATAAAAGATACAAAGTATAACCATCATTATACATGACGGATCCTCCGTCGGAAAAAAGAGGACGTTTGCTAGGGATAATATTGATAAGGAAATCTACAAAAGCAGAAACCATAAAAGCGGCAATTAGAAAAATCCAAAGACTATCCAAATGATGGTTCGTCATATTTATCATTAAAGGAATGGCAATAAGTAAGCTGGCAATAGGGCCACCCAAAACGATGATGATATTTTGCCAAATTCCCGCTACCGGTTTATGGGCACACATACCCATATTCCAACTGAATAAATTAAATTTAAAAAAAATCTGAAGCTGTCCGAAATTTAAATGAAAACCGTCTTTGGTGTCGCCATAAGTACCGACAAAAACAAGAACGGGTTCGTTGGTGAAAAGTAAAGAAGGCAAAGCATGACCCAACTCATGGAATAGGGTAGTAAAGGACCTTAATAAGGAAATTAATAATAACCAACCAATGCCGACAAAAATGCCATATAAAATTTCCATGTAAAATTGAGCTGATAATTTTAAGGGATAAGATAGATTGAATTCTTTCTCAAATATACTTTCCAAAGATGGAATAGAGTATAAAAATTTCTATTTTTTTAGTAATATTGGGTATGAAGGCAAAACTCCAACAATTTTTGACTCCGGCAGAACTACCTTATGATTTTCAAGAATGGAAACAAAAACCGTTTCGTGAAAAATCGAAAATGGTTTGTCAAGCTTGGGCATTGCAAGGTTTTGGAGCACCTCCTGCTGTCTTGGGTTTTTATGTTTTGAAAATTGCCTTGTATATTTTATTGTGGATTTTCTTTTGTTCCTTTTCGGAAAATTTGGGAACGTTTTTCGAAATAGAAAAATGGTGGTTTGAAGTAGAGGCATTAGGAAAAGCGATTGTCTGTACCATTTTATTCGAAGTGCTGGGTTGGGGCGGAGCCAGCGGGCCATTAACGGGGCGGTATGTTCCCCCGTTTGGTGGTGCCACTTATTTTTTAAGGCCCGGTACGGTGAAATGCCCATTGTTTCCAAAAATACCTTTTATCGGAAATGATAAAAGAAATATTTTGGATGTATTGATTTACGCTGCCATTTTATTTTTTTTAATTC
>JAHDHJ010000184.1 GCA_020631375.1 Saprospiraceae bacterium
ACAAATCGCATCTTATTAATACGCGCCTTATCAAACAATACTTAAAAGAAGGAACGGTAGTGATGAATGACGGCTCTACTGTGCCCGTTTCAAGAAGAAGAAAAGAAGTTTTCCTAGAAGAAGTTATGCGTGATTTTTTATTGAGGTAGTTAAAAGAGGACTGCTTTTGCTTTCTATGTTCTCTAAAACCAGTTTCAAAAATTCCATATTGAGCTCACCGTTCCTCTCTTTAAGCTTGCCGATAATCAAATTGTATTGTTATTTGTATTGATATTTTTTTTAATTTGTTGATATCTTACTGTGGTAGGTAAGGATTATTATAGTCCAATAAGAACATCAATATTAGAGCCTTAACCCCCAATTCATCACAAAATGATTTCACAAAAAAAGATATTATACATTCTCTTAATCAGTCTCTTTATAAGCTGCATGATCTCAAAGACAAAAGCTCAGATCAACTTGGACTTTTCGATTAGTAATGCTTTACCCTTCCATGAAATAACCCCTAGTGAATTCAAATTAAACCAATTTTCTAGCTATTCTACAAGGCTAACTTATATACCTAAAAAAATAGGGGTTGGTCTTCAGTTTTCCATGAATACCTATGAAACCAATACATCCTATTTTGAAAAACTAAATGAATTATCTGGTAGCCTTGATTCTTCTAGAGAGACATGGAAAAGTAATTTTTTATTTATTGGGCCACTCTTAAAACTGGGAAATCGATTCAACTTGGAGTTGTTTCCTAAGATCGGAATAGGAGGTATCCAAAGCCCTGACAGGATTTTAAAATATGAGACAGGAAATGAAGAGATTTTAATTTACCAAGACAATACCCAAAGTGAAAACTTCAGTTTTTCAAATATTTTTTATGGCGTAGATGCCAATATTAATATCCCTATTTCAAAAAACATAGGTGCTTTTATATTCGCAGGCTTCAGTACTAACAAATATTTGGGTGACGGACATTCTACCATCTATCGGGATATTTCCTCTTTAGAGGAAATAAGCGCTGAATCACTAAAGCAAAGAGATCTTTTGAAAAAAGATTGCGATGCCTATAGTCTTTTGAATACAGGCATTGGAATACGAATAGTATTTAATCAAAAAGAAGAACCTTCTCCTTCTTCTGAAAGGAAACAACCACCCCTAAAAGAGAAGAATCATAATCAAGAAATGTATCCTCCAATACCGAAATATCCTGAAAATGAATCCACTATTTCAAAAGAAGAAGTAGAAACCTTAACCTTAGAGTGGTTTAAAGAAAGTCCAAATGTAAGAAAAGCCAATTACCAATTTTTCTTGTATGAAAAAGGAACAGATACTGGAGATTCACTTATACATCAAACAAAAATAAAACGGAAAAAGTCTTATGAATTGCCTGAAGATCTCAAACTCATAAACGGCAAGGAATATGTTTGGAAAGTCAGAGCAGTAGATGATCCCAACCTAAAGCCATGTCCTGATGATTGCTACAGTATAAAATACGAATTTAAAGTAGGGAATATAGTCATCCCTCAATACTATCAATTGTTGACCTCTAATTCAGGTAATTATGTTCCAACAGGTTCCATATTGCGATTTGTATTGAATCAAAATATCTTCTCAGGTGGAAAGGTAGAATTAAAGATTGTAAATGAAGAACAGCAAGTAGTACTCAACATAAAAGATTTAAAAAAAGAAGCAAAGAGTATTCGAAAAGTTGGTTATGACCGATATGAAATAGATATAGGAAAACTAAATACTAATGAAATATACCATTTGAAAATATTCAATATAAAGCGAAGTTATTTTTTACGATTTAAAGTGAACCCCAATGCCGAAATCAATCCAAGGAAATAGAATGTCAATACAGGTATGCATACTTTATTTTCTTATTTGGTCGGCTTGTGGAGTATCCGATTCTCGACCGAAACAACATCCTCCTAAAATAGATTTTGATGGGGTAGCCATTGAAAATCCAGAAACACTTGGACAACTCCAAATAATGCTGCGAATGTCCTTGAAGAACTATGATGGTGATATTTTAAAATATGGTCTTAATGAATCACAAGCACATCAAGAGCGAATTCAATACTACCTATCCGAGTTTAAAAAGGATTTGTTTTTGGTAACAAAAGCAGATACCATATCTCCACTTGATGTCATCTTTGAACGACCACAGATGGATTTACCTTATCGAAACTTCATTTTGACCTTTAATCATGCAAGCCTAGAAAACCAAGACAGACTAAGGATAAACGACCCTGTATATTCCCAAAAAATCATTGAAACCACAATCCGAAAAAACTATGAATAAGCGAAAATTTTATGCTTGGAGCCTTGTCTGCATAATGCTCCTTCAAATTATATTACCTACAACAGGATTTGCTCTTACCGGTGGGGCTACTCAGCCGGAATTTAGTGCTTTTAATCCCATCGGAACGACCGACATGGTTAGCCTACCCGACGGCGGATTTCAATACAATATCCCTTTATTGGATGTGGGAGGATACCCGCTGAACCTATCCTATCATTCAGGAATTACTGCGGATATGGAAGCTCCATCTACAGGTTTGGGTTGGTCGGTAAATTCCGGTGTTATCAATCGAAATGTACGGGCGATACCCGATGATTTTAAAGGTGAAAACGTGACTAAGGAATTCAATATGAAATCCAATTGGACAATAGGCTCAACCTTTGACACGTCTATGAAAGTCTTTGGCTTGGAAGAATTTTTAGGCGTTGGCTTAAAATCTGGAATTTTTTACAACTCCTATGAGGGTTTAGGAATAGAGAACGGCATTTCTGCTGCCCTAAAGGCAGGAGAAAAAGGAGGAAGTAAACTCACTCTGGGGATGGGTTTAAATTTCAATTCTCAAAATGGGATGAACTTTTCAAGTAGTCTAAATTATTCTGCCAAAATCTTTTCAAAGGATGGGAAGGCTTTAAAAATAGGCGGAGGAATTGGACTTTCAGTCAATTCAAGAGAGGGTTTGGTAGCTACCAATATTTCTAGCAGTATCAAAGAAGAAACAAAAAATGCTAGTGCAGGGACTTATTCTAGTGCAAAATATTCTTTTGCCACCAAGACTTTTATTCCCCAAATTAATATGCCTCAAAATAATTATTCGTTATCCGTCAATATTTCTCCAACAGGAGCAGCCATGTTTGGGGCTAATTCTTCTATGTCTTTTTCTGGTTATATATCAGGTCAACATCTGAGAGATAAAAGAGTAAGCAAAAAAGCATTTGGCTTGCTCTATGCACACGAAGGATTTGAATCCGTACATTCTCTAATGGACTTCCATCGGGAAAAAGAGAGTGCTTTTTATGACTATTCCGTCAATCTTCCAATTGTAAATTCGGGTGGAGATGTTTTGAGCCTTTCAGGACAAGGGATAAGCGGGAGTTATATGCCAAAAAGAAGTGATGTTCCCATTTTCTTCGATACCAAAAGTACAGCCGTAGGAAATGGAGGGAGTCTAGGAGCGGAGTTTGGAACAGGCGGTTTATTTCATGGTGGAGTAGATGTCGTTTATAATAACACCAATAGTTTTTCTGGAAAATGGAAGGATAATAATCCTGTTTTAAAGGATTACAATTTTCAAACGGGCAACACTGGTATTAGAGAACCTGCTTACTATAAAGCAGCAAGTGAAATGGCGATAGAATCTGATTTGGAATATTACAATGAAATAGGAGAAGATAAAGCTGTTCAGGTCATGTTGAGAGAAAAACCGAGTGGTAATCAGTTCGACGTTGAAACAGTAGAAGGCAAATTAATTGATGAAGATGGTAGGATAATTTCAGGAAGCAACGTCAAAAGAAAAAAAAGAGAACGTAGAAACCAAACTATATCTTATCTAACAGCTGAAGAAGCTAAAAAGGTAGGCTTGGAAAAAAAGATAATATCCTATCATTTGAATACGTTTAGAGGCAACCAAAATTCAACTACCCCAATTTTTGAAAGCTTAGAACGAATTGATGAAAATCACATCAGAAAACCACATCATATTTCTCAAATCGAATCGGTTAGAGCGGATGGACTAAGGTACATATATGGTATTCCTGCCTATAATGTTAGCCAAAGAGAAGTCTCCTTTAATGTAAGTGGACGTCCAGTAGAACCTTCAACAGGCAACGTCATATATCAACCCGATATAGATAATAATAAAGAAAACAAGCTCGGCAAAAGCCATTATTTTAACGCTACTTACACCCCTCCTTTCGCTCACGCCTATCTTTTAACCGCCGTCTTGGGACAGGATTATGAAGACAAGACTGGAGATGGTCCTAGTGAAGACGATCATGGAAACTATACCCATTTTAAATATCATAGAAGTACTGATGATACGACCTATTATAACTGGAGGGTGCCATTTGAACAAAACTCGGCCAATTATAATGCCGGTCTTTTTTCTGTAGAATATGACGATACTGGAAGCTATATTTCTGGTGCAAAAGAAATTTGGTTGCCCCATTCAATAGAATCCAAAACCATGATTGCTGAGTTTTACTATGAAGATAGATTAGACGGCTATGGAGTGAAAGGAGAAAATGGAGGTATCGCGAGTATTAATCAAAATAAAAAATTAGTTCGGATTGAATTATATTCTAAAAAGGAGCGATTTTCAAAAAAAGAACAAGCGATTCCCATTAAATCCGTTCACTTTAAGTACAACTATGAGTTATGTAAAGATACCCCAAATTCTAAAGCACCCCAAGGAGGAAAACTCACCTTAAAAGAAGTTTATTTCACCTATGGCATTTCTAAAAAAGGAAAATTATCTTCCTACCGATTTTTTTATAAAAATCCAAGTACCTCCTACGATAGGAAGTCTTACGATAGATGGGGAGATTATATGAAAAACACCCCGAATCCAAACCCTAAAAATCCCATTCCCGGCTCTCCGATTTCAAATGATGAATTCCCTTATACTAATCAAGACCCTGCAATAGCTAACCAAAATGCAGGCACTTGGTCATTAACAAAAATTGAACTGCCCTCCGGCGGCACCATAGACGTTTCCTATGAAGCAAAACATTACGCTTATGTTCAAAATAAACCGGCAATGGAACTACGAAACATTGTCGGTATTAAAGAAGTTGGAAAATACGAGCTGTATGATTTAAACCCAAGCACAAACGCTTCAGATCATTCAAAAATCTTGTTCGCTTTAGATGACCAAAATATTAGCCGTACTGAATTGAGAAGACAATACTTAAAGGACTTTAACTTCAATAAAAATTACATTTATTTAAAATGTTATGTCAAAATGAACTCCGGTGGTATTCACGGAGATAAATGGGAATATGTTTCTCTATATTCTAAAATAAAAAATTATGGTATTCATCGTCAAAATGGACAAAATTATGGCTTCATAGAGTTGAATCCCTTAGAAATAAAGGATAACAACCAAACCATGAACATCAACCCTATTTCAAAATTTAGCTTTCAATTTCTTCGACAAAACCTGCCGGAAATCGCATACAATCAGTCTTCATTAAGCATAGCAGATATGCTTAACAATCCCATAGACGCCATTCTTTCCCTTAGCACAATGGCATCCCAGATGATTTCCTTTTTTGTTGGATTTAATAGGACTATGAAATTAAGAGGATATGCCAAAAAGATTGCTTTGGACAGATCCTATATTCGATTAACCTCCCCTGATGGAATAAAATATGGTGGTGGAAGTATGGTTTCTAAAATCATTATTCAGGACAATTGGGGGAGTATGACCGACAATTCATCCAATGATTTTTCATACGGGCAAGAATATTCTTATTGGAAAAAGGATGAACTATCAGGCAAAACGATTAGTTCAGGAGTGGCTTCCTATGAGCCAATGATTGGAGGGGATGAGAACCCATTTAGGCATCCCATGGTGGTAAGTGAAAAACAAGAATGGACAATTGATAATGTTCACTTTGTGGAAGAGCCCTTTGGAGAATCTATGATGGATGCCCCAAGAGTAGTCTTTAGCGAGGTAAAAGTCCGTAACCTTAAACACCCGTCAGTAGAACGAACAGGGACAGGTCATTCTGTAATGAAATTTTATACCGCTAAGGATTTTCCAACGAGGATTGAAAAGACAGATTTAGCTAAAGAGCCACGCAGCAGAAAGGCTATCCTCAGCTTGTTAAAATTGAAAATGAAAGAGCATATGAATGCTACTCAAGGTTTCATCATTGAAAAAAACAATATGCATGGTCAAGCTGCTTCTAATGAAGTTTATGATGAAAATGGCACCCTCATTTCTAAAGTACAATACCTATATAAAACCAAGGAAGACAATCCTAGTAAATTAGAAAATAGAGTAGAAGTTATTCAACCATCGGGGAAAGTAACGACAGGTCTTTTAGGAGTAGATTATCAATTGACCGGAGATGCAAGAGAAGCAAAGACCATCACCACATCAGGGGGAGTCGCTTTAAATATAGATGGTTTTACCATCGGCCCTGCACCTATCTCCATACCGATTCCTTGGCCTCAGTATGAAGCAAGTGAGAAAAGATTCCGCTCTATGTCTATGACAAAAGTAGTCCATAAAAAAGGAGTTTTGGATAGAGTCGTTGCCTATGATTTAGGCTCTACTATTTCCACAGAAAACCTTGCTTGGGATGCAGAAACCGGAGAAGTGCTATTAACTAAAACCTTCAACGAATTTGAAGATCCTGTTTATAATTTAAAACTTCCCGCGCACTTAGCTTATGAAGGAATGCAAGGAGCCTATAAAAACATAGGCTATCAATTAAATAATATCAATATAACAAATGGGAAGGCGACCGTTCCCGATGCTTCCGTGTTTTTCCCTGGAGATGAGCTACTCGTTTATGCTAATTCAAATACCGTTGAACCCTTCAAATTATGGGTACTTAACCGAGATGTTTCCAACAATACCATCTATTTAATAAATCGAATTGGTGTACCCTTATCAGGCAATTTTAAAAAAATAAAAATCATGCGTTCGGGCAGAAGGAATATACCTACCGCTCCTATTCAAACGATTACTTCCTTGCAAAATCCTATTCAAAACCAAAAAATTGTCCTAAAGAAAAACACGGAAATCCTTAACGCAGGAGCTGTAGAATATAGCAACCAATGGCAGACCTTCTGTTGTGGAAAATCTGGCGAGAATCCCCCTCAAGATGGATATCCAAATGAAAGTTATGGTTCTAAAAACAACATTAATCCTTTTGTTCATAATGTAAGAGGAAACTGGAAGCCTAAAAAATCATGGCTTCATCTTTCAGAACGAGACAGAAACTCACTTTCTGCTACCCCTTCCAATACCAATCTGCGAAAGAATGGATTCTATACCGATTTTAGTTCTTTCTGGAATCCCAATGGGAATAGACCGTGGAGAAAAAATCCGAATCGGTGGACTTGGACAACTGAAGTCACTCAAATCAATCCCAATGGAACAGAATTGGAAAACGTGGATAAATTAGGGCGATTTTCAGCCGAAATTTTGGGTTATCAAAATCAATTGGTTACTGGCGTAGCAGCTAATAGTCGGTATCAGCAAATTGCCTTTGAGGGTTTTGAAGATTTTGGAGGGATTGATAAAGGAGAATGTGCCAACCGACATTTTGGTGGGGATTTACCTTATTTGCATCTAGATAAAATCACAGATGAAACGGCTCATACGGGAAGGTATTCGCTTAAAGTTGACCCTTCAGGCTGGAGCGTTACCACTTCACATCCTATTCGGGATTTATGCGCCGAAAGGGATAACCTAAGCAGTCAATCGGCTTATGATGAAAATGAATTATCTAGATATACGACTAGCCCTGTTCGATTCAAACCCTATCGCTTGGATGATTGTGATTGTGTACAAGGCTTTTCTCCAGACCCGGGTAAATATGTCATAACCGCTTGGGTAAAAGAAGGAGACGGAATGGGAGCTACCGACTATAAAAAACACGCTTTAAATGTCCAAACAAATAGTCAAAACACGTCTTTTAAAGCCTCCGGAAACATCATTGAAGGTTGGCAACGAATAGAAGGCACATTTGAAGTACAACCAGGAGATACCCAGATTCAAATATCCTTTGTTGCTAGAGGTATAAAGCCTGTCTATTTTGATGATTTACGCATCTTCCCTTTCAACGGGGAAATGAAAAACTTTGTCTATGACAGGACTAGCTTGAAACTGCTTTCAGAAATTGATCTAAATGGCTTTGCGAACTTTTACGAATACGACGGTTCAGGAGAACTCATACGAATCAAAAAAGAAACCGAACGAGGTATCATGACCATTCAAGAATCTCGCAGTGCTTTACCTAAACAATGACAAATGAAGACCATGAAACAAATAATAAAAAGTGGGCTGTTTTTTCTGGGAATAACGATTTTGCTTTCCTTTTCCTCAATACCCAATGATGATATTAAAGCAGTTATAAAGGGCATTCAGGGCTTTTATAAAAATAATCCTTACGTCTATCATGAAATCCGTTATTCGCTATTTCCTAGCCACGAATCGGAGATAAAGCATTCGACAGAGTCAGGGGTGTTAATCTTAGGCGATGGGAAAAAATACTCAAAAATTGATGCTATAGAAGGTTTTTCCAATAAGGATTACACAGTAGGTATTGACCAAGATGATAAAACGATTATGATTACTAATCATTCGGTTCCCTATAATCCTTTTCCAAGTCCTGAAATAGACGTTTTTTTAAAAACAGCTAAAGATTATTCTATTTCAGACTTCTCGGTTGGACTGAAGAATTTAGAGGTTAAACTACCCTACGGCGAAATTAGTACTTACCAGATTATTTACAGGAAATATACT
>JAHDHJ010000185.1 GCA_020631375.1 Saprospiraceae bacterium
TAAAAATCACCGCCCCTAAAAACACAATTTATTAATTCATCATTCCTAAGGTATTAGAATGCTCCATTTACTTTGGTCCAAGACCAAGAGAAAACAGATTTATCTGCCCCTGTACTAGCTTGTTCCTCTATGGAATTCCCTCCTTCTTCTGCTTTGTCATTTGCGATAGCTTGGTAAGCAGTTTGATAATTATTGTTGAAACAGTCCTCTTCGCCCGGATCATCATCAGAATAAACAATTATGAAGTCATTTAATGTTGCTGAAGTAGAAATTGCCTCGCAATTCATTATTGTCAAATCTCCATTTGCCAATCTTGTATATGTATCTGATTTCTCCGAACAATCAGTAGGGTTGAAACTCGCTCTTACCTGTATTAATTCATCATAACCTTCCCATACGCAATTATTGATTGTTCCTTGAGCCTTTGATTTCAAATCTGCCCCTCCATCTGCAATTCCATTCAATATAAACGTACCATTGTTTAATGTAAATTTGCCATCTGTATGAGTGGCTCCTTCAGGTCCATCAAACTCCAATGCAAAATCCGTCTCTCCTGCATCGCTATCTTGGACAATCACTATATTGTTTATTGTTCCTGCATAGTTCTGATCCAAATCCAAAGCATCATCCCCACAATAGGCTATAACTGCATTGGTAATATTTACTGTACCACCGAAACATTCGATACCATCATCAAGATTTGAAGCCACTTCTATATTTTCCACTATAGTACCATTACCTACTCCTCCGAGGGTCAATCCGTTTATCTCATTTCCATCGGAGACCTTGATTCCACCATGACGAATGGAAACATACCTCAGTATCCCTGAGTTATCCTCTATATTACTGCCTCCGTATGTTGTATTAGGAATATCTGCCGGTACTCCTTCTATCTGTCCTTGAGTATCCGTACCTGAAACAGAACTTGGAGCATCTCCCAAAAGAATCAATCCACCCCATAATCCCCTGTCTGATTTACTTAGGTTAGTACCTTGGGTTTGCCCTACTTGGATATTATCAAGAACTGATGTAAAAATAATCGGTTTACTAGCAGTTCCCTCTGCTATGATCTTGCCTCCATTAGCAATGATTAAGGCGGAAGCCAAGGACTGCTCTCCCTCCTCTCCTTTGATAATCGTACCCGCCTCAATGGTCAAGGTTACTCCATTCTGAACGACAACCTTATTGGTTAATCTATATATTTTACTACTTGTCCATGTTGTATTGACTAGAATTTCTCCCGCTACCAATTCCATTGCATCTGAATCCAAGACACATTCTCCATTCTCACATTCGTACCCATCTGGGCAGACTAAAAGGGAACATGGGTCAACATCATCTTCTCCACAAGAGAAAAAAGAAACACTTAGGCTTAGTAGAAAAATTATAAATAATAATCTTGTTTGCATTGTTTTCTATATTTAAAGTAATTAAAAAAAATTGTGATATTTCTAACCAAAGATTGGTTCCAATACAAAGTTGTGGCTTTATCTTCATTTGGCTATTAAGCTAAGGTTAAGTCTATATTAAGTTTATGTAAACTCGTTTCTGACTTTGAATACAAGGCATGTAAAACATTAAATTTGCTATTTTTGCGCTTGGAAAAAACATCAATAATGGACAAGAATCAGAATCTCTCGGAAATAGCTAAAGTATTTTTCAAATTAGGTTGCTTTGCATTTGGCGGACCGGCGGCACATATTGCCATGATGGAAAAGGAAATCGTGGAGAAACGCAAATGGATGACACATGAATATTTCCTAGACCTCATGGGTGCCACCAACTTAATTCCCGGCCCAAATAGTACGGAAATGACCATGCATTGTGGTTATGAACGTGGTGGTTGGAAAGGTTTGTTCATAGCAGGAGCTTGTTTTATTTTTCCTGCCGTCATGATTACGGGTTTCTTGGCTTACTTATATGTGAAATATGGGCAACTGCCTGAAGTTGAAAATTTTATTTATGGAATCAAGCCTGCCGTATTGGCAATCATTGCGGGAGCCATTTATAAATTGGGCAAAAAAGCCTTAAAAGGTTTTGAATTGGCGATTCTGGGCATCCTTGTTATTGCAGCGAGTTTGTTGGGAGTGAATGAAGTGATTGCATTATTAGTAGCGGGTATATTAGGGGCTATTTATTTTTATATCAAAAATGGAGGAAAAGTTGGGAAAGGTAATTTGAACAGTCTGCTACCTTTTACCTTATTGCAGATTCCTACTGCCGGTTTGATGCAAGTTGGTACTTTAAAAGTATTTTTGACTTTCCTTAAAGTTGGTGCGGTATTATATGGTAGTGGCTATGTTCTTTTTGCCTATCTGGATGCGGAATTGGTGACTAAGGGTTTATTGACCCGAATGGAATTATTGGATGCGATTGCCGTGGGACAATTCACGCCCGGACCTGTTTTATCTACATCGACTTTTATCGGTTATCAATTGAATGGTGTAATGGGAGCGATTGCTGCTACCGTTGGAATCTTCCTACCCTCTTTTATTTTTGTCTTACTGCTCAATCCTTTGGTTCATAAATTAAGGTCATCAAAATTCCTTGGCTATTTTCTTGATTCTGTAAATATTGCTGCGGTAGCAGTAATGGTCGCCGTACTTTGGAAAATGGGTGTGGATACTTTGGTGGATTGGCGGACGGTTTTAATTGCCGTATTAAGTGTGGCAGTTAATTTTGGTTTCAAGAATGTGAGTTCTATGTGGATTGTTTTGGGCGGTGCCGTTTTGGGTTGGATTTTGAGTTTTTTGTAAACGCCTGTTCAAAGTATTTTATTAAATAAATTCACAGCCTCAAAATCGAAATCCATTTTCTGATATAATCTTTTAGCCTTTCCGTTTTCAAGGGAAGCACATAATGTAATTCCATTTATATTTTCGATTTCACACCAATTAATTAATGCTGTTAATAACTGGGTTCCAATCCCCTTTCCTCTTTCTTCATCTTTGATATACAATTCGTTTAACCAAAAATAATATCCGGCTTTTTCTATACTTGTCCCTTTATTTCCAAATAAGATTCCAACGATTTCATTATCCGTTTTTTGGGCAGCGAAAACCTTAGTTATTTGAGGTGTCTTTATCGCTAGGTCAAGTCCTTCTTTTACTTTTTCTGCCGAGGATGGCGAGTTAATAAAATCCATTTGTTTCATTAATAATTCCACACAATTATTTAATTCTGCGTCTGATGTTTCTGCATTTATATTTATGATTCTCATTTTGAGTTATGATGATTAATTGTCATTCCGAATATTTATTCCTAATTTTTGACTTATATTGTTGATTGAATGTAAATATACAATATTAATGAATAACAGTACGAAAAACATATTGGCTTTGTCTTTAATAAAAGGAGTAGGATCTGCTTTTATTAAAAAGAAATTATCCGTACTGACTTTATATGCTAACGATATTGATATGCTTTCCTTTATCGGAGGTAAAATAAATCACCAATCCATTTCAGCTAATTTTGAAAAAGCAGATAATATAATTGCCGAATGCAAAACATTGGGTATTAAGATTATTACAATTGTTGATGATGCTTATCCAAAAAACTTATTGGAAATAAAAGACCCTCCTCCAGTCCTTTATACAAAAGGAAATTTGGGAAATCTGAATCGTGTCATTGCGATTGTAGGCACGAGGGACGCCACTCCACTTGGTGAAAAAATCGCTAATAAAACCGGAAATTATTTTTCTGAAAACTGGTCTATTTGCAATGGATTGGTCAATGGAATTGACAAACATTCCATCATGAATAAAAATGAATGTTCTGCCAATGTGATTGGTGTTTTATCGGGCGGTTTGAATTTTGAAAAAACGTCTTCCAAAATGACGGGGGAATTGGCGGAAGCCGTTTTAAAAAAAGATGGTTTATTAATTTCGGAACACGAACCGAACAAGGAAGAAGACCAATTCACTGACAGTAAAGTCAATAGAATCCAAGGAGGATTGTCCCATGCTTTAATCCTTATCCAAAGTAGTAAAACAGGGTCGGCTAAGTATGCGATAAAAACTTTTTCTGAAACCAAAAGACCTCTTGGAATAATTAAATTCCAAGGAAATAAAGAATATGAATCCGGGGAAATATTCGGAGGAAACAGATTAATCCTTGAAAAAGGGAAAGAGGGCATTGCTGAAATGTGTAAAATAAAAACCGTGGCAAATATTAAAACACAATCAATAATAGAACTCAGTAAAAAGGAAGATTATTTAAAATTATGAGGGATGTTTATTGGTATTGTACGGATTTCTGTGTGAATGCCGCAAATCTGTTCGGCATTAGCTATGTGGAGTTCAATTTCATTCTTTTCATTATTATTTTTCCTTTGGTATTTGTTTTTTTGCTTGTGATTAATATTTACCGTTATTTATGGAAAAATCGGTTTTCATTTCCTAATGACAATGATTAGCCTCGACAATGGTTTCCATCATCATCTTTTATATTATTATAGGTTTGGGTATGATTTTGAGTTTCATTAATGCGGTGTTTCATCATTATAGCGACGAAGTGAAACCCAAGAATGAAGAATAAGACAATGCTAGCAATAAAAACAAATAATTCTTATCGATAGCATTTTGAAACGATGATTCCTAAGCCGACTTCCTCAATAAAAACAAACCCAAAGTCGATAATCCACATAAGATAGCACACAGATACCAGAGTTCGTCAAAGCCATAATCCCCGGAAAATTTCAGCCCGTAAGGAGCCATGATATGGACCAAAGAATACATCATCGAAAACATGCCCATATACTGTCCACGGGTTTTGGCAGTACTCCTATTCAAAGCCATTTTGTATGTCAATGGGAAATTAAGGATTTCACCTATGACTATGATGGTCATGAACAAAATAATGACTGACCAATGTGTTCCTAAAACCAGTGCTAAAAACGACAATCCAAACAATGCCGCCCCAAAAATAACAGCAGGAATTTCTTTTTTACATTTTACAATCAAGAAAATCATAGGCATTTCCAACAAAGCAATCAGAAGACCATTATACGCCATGTATCCACCGATTCCCTCCTCGCTTAGATTCAAAATCTCCCTACAATAAACAGGAAATGTATGGAACAATTGGAAAAAAGCCAAACCCGCAAGAAACAAGGAAAACAAAAACATTAGATACCAAATATCAGTATAGGGACTTCTTCCATTACCTATTTGCTCCGTTTTTTCTTTACTCACTAGATCTTCCTTATTTTTTAAAGTAGCCAATAAGAAAAAAGCGGCAAGAATACAAGTCATTCCATCTATAATGAATAACCATATATAGCCAATACTCCCTGCAATAAAACCCGCTCCCGCACTCCCTAGAACAAAACCCAGATTAATGGCAAGGCGATACAAGGACAATGCCCTCGTTTGATTTTCCGCTGTTTCATAAACACTGAATGAACTCGCACTCGCCGGTCGATAGGCATCACCAATTATTCCCAACAAAGCAAAACCAAAGCAAAGGGAAACAAAATCGGTAATGAACATTAAAATAAAAAACAGGATTCCGGTACAAAACAATGAAGTAAACATGACCTTGTAATAACCAACCTTATCCGTCAGTACTCCACCAAGATATGCTCCGATAAAAGAACCCACTCCGGCAAAACTCAGGACAATAGTTGCTTGCCCTTTGCTAAGACCTAATTTTTCTATCATATAGATGGATAAAAACAACATTACGATAGTCCCACTCCGATTGATTAAAGTCAACAAGGACAAATACCAGACATCCCTTGACAACCCTCTATAAGATTCAAAATAAAAACTTATCGCATTGAGTACATGTTTTACCATTTTGATTTTTTTATCGCAATTATCAATAGTAAGTCCCCAACTCTACAAAACCATGGTACAATTAGTTCCTTTGTATCCTATGAATCCAATAAATCTGTTTGGGTGCATTTCAAAATGTCGTTCTTCTTCTGGGATAGTGGAATTGCATTAGAGTTGTCGCTCCACTGGAGCGACAAAATGATTTGCATCCATCTGTTTTCATTGAAAACACCATATACAAAAAGTGTTACATTTTTGCTACAAACCAAACAACATATAACTTAGTCAATTGTATCGAGAAGTAGTTCATCTAAAAAAGCAAGCAAAAAAACTAAGAATTACCCATCGAAATTACTCACAACAAACAAAAAAGAACAACACATAAACAACTAATTATCAATTATTTATAAAATAAATAAAAACATAATTCAATCCATTCTGTTGTCACAACCATATCCCCACCCCACCTATTCTCCAATCTTTTCGGGATTTTCATTTTTTTTTCTAATTGTCAAAACTGAAGTATGGATATATCTTTACATCAAATTGTGTGTGTATTAGTTTTCATCCAACATCCTTATTCTTTTAAGCCTTTATGCACGTTGGACAGAAAACATAAAAAAAGCATAAAGCAACCTAGTAATTGTGAGGGGGTGAGGGCATAGCCCTCACCTTTTTTTTTTCTCACTCATTCTAAAGGTATAATAACCGCACTATAAAACCCGACTCCATACAATTGACAAAATAATGTCCCCACCTGAATTGTCTTTCTATCATAAGTATCTATTTTTACTTTCTTTCCTTGAATTATGTCGTGGCTAAAACATCTCACTAATTCTTTAGCTCCAAATCGGTTTCTCCACTTGCTTCTAAGCTTAATAGTATATTACTTAGCTTCTAATTATCGAATTTTCATTAAAATATAAATTATGAGTTTGAAAGACCGCCTTTTGTCATTCTTAAAAAAGAAAGAAGCAGCCGAAAAAATAGAAACTCCTGAGGGCTTTTGTCCAAACTGTTGGGGAAAACAAGAATATGCAGGGGAATTTTATGAAGCTGTCAAGAATCATAATGTAGATATAAATAGCAAAAATCCGAATATTGGTTGGGTTCAGGAATATGCCGACAAGCACTTATCTTCCATTCAACTGAAGCATGAGGACGGAACGGATGTCTGCCAAAAATGTAAATTAACCTATCGCCCCTCCTAATGAGAAAGGTTGACATGGAAAATTATCAACTTAATCCATCTCGGTATGAATTAAGAAATGGTAATAATCCGGACGCTCCCTTATGTCCTTATGGCAATAAATACCAATGGATTGGTTATGATCTCCAAGAGGATGAATATGTACGTTTTACAAAATCTGTTTTCAAATTATTGCTTAATGCCTAGGCAATAAATTATAAATTCAATAACAATGGCTACAAAGATTAATATTAAGAATTTGCCCCTAGGTTATCAATCCATTATTACTAATGGAAAACATACTATCATCGGTGATGAACCGATAAATAGCAAAGGTACTGACTTAGGCTTGGCTCCTACAGAATTGGTTTTGGCAGGTTTGGCGATGTGCAAAGTCGCTACTGTCCGATTCATCGCAAGAAGAAAAGGCTGGGAAGACCAAATAAGAGATGTGGACGCCTACTTGGAACAAGTCGTAAAAAGAGGTGAGAAAGGAAAACTTGCTACTACGGTACAGGTTAAAATTAAAATCGAGGGAGATATTTCTGAGGAACAAAGAAACGAACTCCTTGAGCAAGCTGACAATTGCTATATCCATAGAATGCTGGATGGAGAATGGAATATTGCCGGGGCTGAGTCTATGGAATGATTTATTGAAAAATTCTGAATGGAAAATTTGAGAGCCTTTTCGGATGGAACACCCGAAAAGGCTCTTTTTAATAATGAGAGGACTCAATAAACTGGTAATAATCTTGGTTCTTCTTCACGATATATCACCTTTGACCTTGCTGGTTTAAGCTTGCCTTATCTCATGGCAACTATGTGGTGATTCTTTGATAGAACCGCTGTGTAATTAAATTTTATTAATCATTCGTTTTATTAATTCAAATATACATATAATTTTACATTTTGCAAATATTTTAGAATAAAATTTGTAAATTTTTAAAATAATGCGAATATAAAGTGGCAACATGTTTATGAAATTGCTCCTGTACCAAGCTTAATCTTTCAATTTGAAAAAGGCTAGGATGTCAATAATTATTCATTCATGGTATAATTTTAGTGCTGTTGGTCTTAAATTCACATTCGCAGTATCGAAGCTCATCATTAAAACAAAAACATGCCCAAATTATTCTTCATATTCATACTGGCTATTTCCATATTGGCTTGCAAAACCAATAAAATGGGGATAGAATTCAATCCTTTGGAAAATGCTTTCCCATTATCCGAATTCAAGGAAAAACAAGACCCGACAAGAAAAGTATCCCCTACTTTCCCACATAATATTAATTTGATAACCATGGATGACCTTGTAGCTAATTCTGCCGATGTGTTCAAAGAAATCAAGGAGCCTTTGGTCATTTCTTTCTGGCTGACGACTTGCGGTCCATGTAAAATGGAATTGAGGGAAATGACACAGAACTATCCTAAATGGAAAGAGGAAACGGATTTTAGATTCGTGGCCATTTCTGTTGACTTCCCAAAAAATAGAGAAAAGATTAAAAGCATAGTAAAAAAGGAACAATATAATTTTGAAGTGTATTGGGATATTTTCAAGGAATATCGTAGAGTCATTCCGGGGGCATTAAATGGTCTTCCCCAGGTTTTTATTTTCGGTAAGGATGGAGAAATCAAATGGCATAAAAAGAAATTCAGACCGGGGGATACAGAACATCTTTATGGAAAGGTAAAGGAGATTGCTGCGGAGTTTTGAAAGTGTTCATGTACGGGAGTGTTCAGGTGTTCATGTGTGGGGGTGTTCATGTGTTCATGTGCGGAGGTGTTCAAGTGTTCATGTGCGG
>JAHDHJ010000186.1 GCA_020631375.1 Saprospiraceae bacterium
TTCAATACACTGTAAACTAAGTTGTTTAAAATTTTGATGAGATTATTTTGGGATTTGGCGAGGCATTTTTTGACAGCATAGCCTTAGCTATGGTGGAGAAAAATAACGATGTCCAAATTTCAAAAGAAGCCATAAAAATTAAATTTATTTAGTTTACAGTGTATTGAATTGCTTTTTTTATATTTGTTTTTACATTACGTCTGGTCAGTACACAAACAAGCAAAACATGAGTCAAGAAGAAATAAAAAATATACTTTCCGAAATATTCCTAAAACATTTCGGTTCTCCTATAAAAGAAATAACCGCTTTCCCCCACACTGCTTCGGGCAGAAGATATTTCAGAATGAAAGGCGACAACAAATCCGTAATCGGAGCTTATGGAAAAAATAAAAAAGAGAATATTCCATTCCTTTCATTTTCCAAACATTTCGAAAAATCAGGAATCAATGTTCCTAAAATATTCATTGAAAAAGATGATTTATTTTATTTACAAGAAGATTTGGGAGACGAAACTTTAATGCAAAGAAACCATTCTACAAGAACGGAAAACAATTTCCCAAATTCACTAAAAACATTGTACCAAAAATCCATTGACCATTTAATTGACATACAAATAAATGGGGGAAAAAACCTTGACTATTCCGTCTCTTATCCCAGGGAAAAATTCGACAGGCAATCCATGTATTGGGATTTGAATTATTTTAAATATTATTTTCTCAATTTATCTGACATTGAGTTTGATGAACAATTATTGGAAAATGATTTTTCAACCCTCATGGATTATTTATTAACGACCGATACGGATTATTTTTTATTCCGTGATTTCCAAAGCAGGAATATCATGCTCCTAAACGACGAGCCATATTTCATAGATTATCAAGGTGGGCGAAAAGGAGCCTTGCAATATGATTTGGCATCTTTGTTATACCAATCAAAAGCAAATATCCCCCAAGAAATAAGAAATGAATTACTGGATTATTATATCGGAACTGCAAAAAAAATAATTCCCATAAATGAAAAAGAATTCAAGGAATATTTTTATGGTTATTTATTAATTCGATTAATACAAGTATTGGGAGCTTATGGAAAAAGAGGTTTATTAGAAAAAATGCCTTATTTCATCCAAAGTATTCCCTTGGGTTTAGAAAATGTAAAATGGTGGATTAGTAATGTAGAATTACCCATTAAAATCCCTTACCTAATTTCAATATTAAAGAAACTCAGCCAGTCCGAAAAATTCAAAACCTTTGACAAAAGTCTGTCAAAGGATAAAGCATTAATTGTAAAAATAAAATCATTTTCATACAGAGAGGGTTATCCAAAAGATGATTCCGGAAACGGTGGCGGTTTTGTTTTTGATTGTAGGAACATTTTGAATCCGGGAAGATTCGAACCTTACAAAACACAAACGGGAAGAGATAAACCCGTGCAGGATTTCTTAAATGACAAAACCCATTTCCCAGATTTCATCAATCATGCATATGAATTGGTGGACAAGGCTGTAGAAAATTATTTGGAAAGGGATTTTGCAAGTTTGTCTGTAAATTTCGGTTGCACCGGAGGACAGCACAGGTCTGTCTATAGCGCAGATTCCATGGCCAAACATTTAAAAGAAAAATATGGCGTGAAAATAGAATTGGAACATGTGGTACAGGAACGGAAAAATTGGATTAATGAGTGGTATTAAGGAGATATTTAGATTCTTAGATTTCTAGATATTTAGATAAAAAACGGGCTATTCAACTACATCTTAAAAAACAAAAAAGCTCCTTTCGGAATTCCGAAAGGAGCTTTAATCTAAATATCTCTAAATCTTTATATCCAGAAATCTAATTTTACCTAGCATAAGAAACCGCACGTTTTTCACGAATTACGGTAACTTTCACTTGACCCGGATATTGCATTTCATCTTGGATTTTAGTGGAAATCATAAATGCCAAGTCATCCGCATAGTCATCCGTTACTTTTTCCGAAGAAACAATAACCCTTAGTTCACGACCTGCCTGAAGCGCATACGCTTTCATTACACCATCATGAGCCATCGCCAAATCTTCCAACTCGGAAATACGCTGTAAATAACTATCCACAACTTCACGACGAGCTCCTGGTCTAGCACCTGAAATCGCATCACATGCCTGCACCAATGGAGAAATGATGTCATTCATTTCTATTTCATCGTGATGGGCACCTACTGCATTACAAATCGCCGGATGTTCTTTCGCTTTCTCACACATTTTCATTCCTATAAGTGCGTGTGACAATTCGCTTTCCTCATCAGCTACTTTTCCAATATCATGTAACAAACCGGCACGTTTAGCCAACTTCACTTGTTTCTTACTCAATCCTATTTCAGCAGCCATCATTGCACAAAGATTTGCCGTTTCGATGGAATGCTTCAATAAATTCTGACCATAAGAAGAACGGAAACGCATACGCCCAACCATCCTGACCAATGGACCAGGCAAACCGTGAATGTTCAAATCAATAACGGTTCTTTCACCGATTTCCTTGATTTGTTCTTCCAATTGCTTACGGGTCTTATTCACCACCTCCTCGATACGGGCGGGGTGGATACGTCCGTCAGCAACCAATTTTTTCAATGCCAATCTGCAGACTTCCCTACGGATAGGGTCGAAAGAAGAAATCACGATAGCTTCCGGTGTATCATCCACTACAATTTCAGCGCCGGTAGCAGCTTCCAATGCTCGGATATTACGACCCTCACGACCGATAATCTGTCCTTTCAAATCATCTGATTCCAATGGGAAAACGGATACCGTATTCTCAATGGTAAATTCTGCACACATCCTTTGGATGGTATTGATAACGATTTTACGGGCTTCCTTACTTGCAGAATCCTTGGCTTCGCTTACAATTTCCTTCTTTAAGGACATGGCTTCCGTTTCTGCCTTGCCTTTTACCGCCTCGATAATTTGTTCCTTGGCTTCCTGTTCGGACATTTTAGCAATGCCTTCCAATGCCTTGATCTGTTTTTCGTTGGCAACTTCCAATTCTGCCCTCTTCTTAGAAACTATTTCCAGTTGTTTTTCCAAATTTTCACGGACAGTTTTTATTTCGCTTTCTGTCTGTTCCAAATCGGCTTCCTTACTCTTCAATTTGTCCACTTTGGATTGGAGGCTTTGCTCTTTACTTTGCAAATTCTTTTCCAATTCCTTAATTTCCAATTCCCTTTCCTTCAAATCACCTTTCCGCTTGATTTTGAAATCCTCATAATCCGATTTCAATTTAGCGTACTTTTCGCGTGCTTCTTGGATTTTCTTCTGTTTGATACTTTCGTTCTTGCCTTCGGCTCTAGATGTTAATTTCTCTGCCTTCAGCTTTGCATCCTCCACTGTTTTGGTTGCAGTTAGTCTCGCTTCTTTCAGCGCTA
The DNA here is from genome assembly GCA_020631375.1 of Saprospiraceae bacterium. Classification (GTDB taxonomy): domain Bacteria; phylum Bacteroidota; class Bacteroidia; order Chitinophagales; family Saprospiraceae; genus JAHDCE01. Next base: position 3,392 of record JAHDHJ010000186.1, read on the forward strand.
TGTCAGCTTTTTTATCCGCTTCTTCCAGTTTCGTGTTGAATTTGCCTTTCATAGCAACATTCAAACCGAAATAACCTAAGACTAATCCTACCACCAAACCTACAATTCCAATTACTGGTTCCATGTTAGATTCGATATTTTAAATATATAATAGAATAGTATCGGACGCACTGATTTTCATTCATTATAACGGATTCATTGAATGCCAATATTATCTTAATCCAGACAACACTCACAATGACATTCTTTTCTAATCACATTACAATATCAGTTGACCCAATACTTTGTTAATTCCTAACTTCTTTTAAACAATCTTTTCAAAAAACTTCTTGTTGGCTTTCTAATCGCCAAAAATATTACTATTCCTATTAATATTATAGGCCAAACTGTAGTAATCCCAATAATTAAGCCAAGAAAACCACTCCATCCGTTGGAAAATGCCTTGCTTAGCTTTTGGAAAAAATTAGGACCTACATAATCCGGCTCTTCTAATCCATATTTCAATCTTTGGTTCATATTGAGGGTAACCGTACTAAAACTTACCTTGTCAGACAAGAATCTCAGTTCTGCTTCCTTGGCTTCTATCTCCTCTGTCAGCATTCTGACTTTCTCCTCTATTGCCAACATTTCCTCAACATTCTTCGCATTGACCAAAAAGGATTCATACTTTTTACGAACGCCTTTCTTGGTATTTAATCGACTTTCGATGTCCACATATTGCCTGGTGACATCCTTTGCCGTAACTCTTTTGTAATCCACCTTGGAAGCCATGCTTCCAATTTCACCCACGAATGTATCAAAATATTCCGCAGGCATCCTAATAATAATGCGATTCTCTATCGAATATCTCGATTTCCTTTCGTTTTCATCTGCAATATATGCCTTATATTTACCTAAAACACTATCCAAAGCATTTCTTGCCTGATAATAGTCCTTTACTTGGATGCCAATCTCTCCTTCCTTTATGATTTTGGACTTGGTTTTCTTCCTCGTATCATTCTCTTCCTGTCCTCCCTTATTCTGAAATCCGTCAGCACCCGATTCTTTGGATGTTTCAGTGCTTTCTTCATAAATTACAGGAGCAGTACTTGATGCTCCAAAACCAGAAGTAGATTCTTGCGACAAATTTGATGTCCATCCATAGGAGCTATCCTCATTAGAAGTAGTGGTCATTTTAGAATAATCCCCATTAGAAGAACAAGAAGCCAAGAGCAATAAACCCCATGCAAATACCATTAATCTTTTCATTTTCCATCAGTTTAATGAGATAGTTTATTATTGGCGATAAGCCAAAACACCTCAATTAAGTAAAATATCAAAAAACAGTTTCATTGCTAACTGTTTCACTGATAGAGATGCAGACTTCGCCACTTTGGTTGATGGAATCCAAAGTTACACGAGCTATTTTATTGGTCAATTTTTCCTCAAAGGGAGTAATGACCTTAATATAGTTATCCGAAAAGCCGGACATTGTTCCATTCATGTCCCTTGCTTCGAAAAGTACAGGGCGGTCAGTTCCCAAATGGGATTCATAAAAATGTCTTTGCTTTTTGTCCGAAAGGATGCGGAGCATTTCATTTCTTCTTCGTCTCTCCCCTACTTCCACTACATCGTCCATTTCAGCAGCAGGCGTATTCGCCCGTTCTGAATAAGTAAATACATGTAGGTAAGAAACATCCAGTTCGCTCACGAATTTATACGTCTCCAAAAAATCCTCTTCTGTCTCTCCGGGAAAACCTACGATTATATCCACACCGATACAGCAATGTGGCATTTTTTCTTTTATGGCAGCGATCCGTTCGGCATATAATTCCCGCTTATATCGGCGACGCATCATTTGCAACTGCTTATTATTTCCCGATTGTAATGGAATATGGAAATGTGGAGCGAAGCGTTTGGATTGACTTACGAAATCTATGATTTCATTGGTCAATAAGTTGGGTTCTATGGATGAAATACGGAAACGTTCTATATCCTCTACTCTATCCAATTCTTTTACTAGGTCAATGAATAAGGCTTCTTTTTTGGGCTTTAAGCCCTCAATAACTTCCGTCCCATTTCCAAAATCACCAATATTGACTCCAGTAAGAACGATTTCTTTCACTCCCATTTCTGCAATCTTCCGAGCGTCTGCCACTACACTTTCCACTGTACTGCTTCTGCTTTTCCCCCTTGCTTGGGGAATGGTACAAAACGAACATTTGTAATCACAACCATCTTGTACCTTGAGAAAAGAACGGGTTCTGTCTCCAAATGAAAAGGAATTGACAAAGGAATTCGCTTCTTTTACTTCTCCTGCTGACACCATTCCTTTGCTCGGTGCTTTCGAAATATTATCCACATAATTGAGAATATTAAATTTCTCAGCAGCTCCCAAAACCAAGTCCACTCCCGGGATTTCGGATATTTCTTCCGGTTTCAATTGGGCATAGCAACCGATAACGATTATAAATGCCTGAGGGGAATTTCTCAATGCCTGCCTAACTGTTTTCCTACATTTCCTATCAGCAAAATCCGTAACAGAACAGGTATTGATTACATAAATATCTGCGGGTTCCTTGAATTTCACTACGGCATATCCCTTATCCTCAAACATTCTACTTATCGTAGATGTCTCAGAAAAATTAAGCTTACATCCTAATGTATGAAATGCGACAGAACCAGGTGTTGCCATAATCTATTTGTATTTTAAAATATGTATCAATTCTCTTGAATCATGATTCATACAGATTGAATACCCTTGTTTTAGGGACTAGAAAAATAATAACCTACCATTCTAACGGATTCTTTTTCCTTCTGTCTGCGTTAAAAAGCCTCGTGATAGCTACGGCTATCCCTATGTTTTTTGCCTTGACATAAGAAAAAACAACCTCGTCATTTTTTGGTAGTTTATTAATTGCCTAGTCCCTTAATATTAGAAACTTTACTACAAAGATAATTCTTTTGAGCTAATAGGAATCGGTCAATTGTGTCCTTTATTAATTGGCTATCCTAATGAATATTAGGATAGCCAAACTCTTAATACTGAAAACACTTTCATTGTGACATGCAACATTAACAAATAATAATGCAAACTAGTTCTGTATTTAAGTTACATTATAAACTATACTTCGTCTCAAGTTTACATAATGAACATACTAGGTATAAGTCTTAGGTTTTTCTTTCCAACACTTATTTCCTAGATTCTAATATTAATTAAAAACGAATCACACATGAATCTTGATTTCGCCGAACTTTTCCAAAATTTCCTAACAACCGTAAGCGGTTATTTACCTGGTGTCTTAGGCGCACTTTTAGTCCTTGTAGTAGGATGGATTATTGCTTCCAGCCTAGCCAAACTTGTCTATAAATTACTAAAAAAGTCCCAATGGGATGACAAATTGATGAGCAAGGCCCAATTAGATATTGATTCTAATAAGTTTGTTTCCAAATTGGTCTATTACATTCTGATGATTATTGTCCTAATGGTCGTTTTGGAAATGATGGGAGTAAGTAATGTCCTTGACCCTCTAAAAGGAATGGTAGGAGACTTTACCGGTTTTTTTGCCAACAACCTTATGCCTGCTGGCATAGTAGCATTTGCCGGTTATATCCTTGCTAAGATTGTTTCATCTTTCATTGGTTTATCCGGGAATTTCTTGGATGGAATCGTTACGAAGCTTGGTATTACAGAAACGGATAAGTTTGTAAAGATTGCTTCGCAAATCGTATTCATCTTCATATTCGGAGTGGTACTTATTGCTGCCTTGGATATTTTAGGAGTAGAGGCTATTTCTGGCCCTGCCAAGGGGATGCTAGAACAATTTATCGGAGCCATTCCTAAAATCATCCTTTGTATTATCATCATCACTGTTTTCTATATTGGCGGAAAATTCTTTTCCAGATTACTTAAAGACTTATTGAATAGTGTGGGAACAGATGATTTAGCTGGAAAGCTTCATTTGTCTAGTATTGTAGGTGGCCGTTCTCTTTCAACATTAATTTCAAATGTTGTTTTTGCTTTCGTTGTTCTTTTCGGTCTGATTACGGGAATCGAAAAATTAGAATTTGAAAGCCTTACTAATATTCTTAATGTAGTATTGGGAATGTCCAGTAAGATTTTATTTGGTATGGTTATACTTGTATTGGGCAATTTCATTTCCCTCACGGTTTATAATCTTTTGAGCAAAGGGAAAGACAATGATTTTATCGCCAATGTCGCCAGATATGCTTCTTTGTTCTTATTCCTTTTCCTCGGCTTGAGTGAAATGGGTGTGGGTGAGGATATCGTCCGTTTAGGATTCGGTTTGACTTTAGGTGCTATATCTGTAGTTATTGCTTTGGCTTATGGTCTTGGAGGTCGTGAAGCTGCGGGAAAACATATGGAGGAAATTCTTGCTAATTTCCGCAAGAAATAAAATATCAGATTTTTTTATTCCTAATCTCTTCCCAAACAAATAAAACGGTAGGTTAGGTTTACCGAAGCCCTATTTCTTAAGGAAATGGGGCTTTTTTTATTTTCTTAAATAAGGATTAACTCATTATTTATCAGAGAGAAGCGTTAATTTTTTCTTAAAACCGCTTTTTTTTGCAGCAAAACACGATTTCTAACGTATTAGTATATGAATAAGGTTATGTAAGTAGGATTTATATAACACCATTCAACAACTAGGTTAGTTAATAGAATATAACCGGCATTGATTAGAGACAATGCCGGTTTTTTATTTCTTCCTCTACCCTAGCAGGCTTTATCCTCTTTTTGTTTGCAATGTATTCGCAATTTAGTAAAAGAATGTATATTTTTGTTGTTTTGAAATTCTTCTAGGAATTTCTATTCATAAAACATACACAAGGATTCCACATCCTTCAAGATTACTTTATACCAGATGACCAAGAAGCGGAGAAAGAACAAGCGGCAAATGTCATTCCGAATGGGTTTGAATGATGAACGTATTCCAAAATTATTTGGGGTGGTTCTTCTATTCTTTGCCCTTTACCTATTCATAGCTTTCACTTCCTACCTTTTCACATGGAAACACGACCAGCATTTCCTTTCGGGAGGTGGTTGGGCTTTCCTCATGACTTCAGGAAAGGAAGTGGATAATTGGCTTGGCAGATTGGGCGTATTGGTTTCTGATTTCTTTTTTAGGTGGCTATTCGGTTTGCCTTCGTATCTAATGGTTTTATTATTGACCATAGGCGGATTGGCTGCGATTAAGCGGACTCCATTTATGAAAGTTTGGAAAGTGATTAGGAATACGGTTCTGATTACAATTTTCCTTTCTATCATTTTTGAATTCTTTGCTGGGACAGATGCGATGTTTCCCTGGGGTGGGGCTGTTGGCGAAAGCATCAGCCAATGGCTTGG
>JAHDHJ010000187.1 GCA_020631375.1 Saprospiraceae bacterium
GGGCAATAGCCTAATGAGGTCGATTTAATCAACTGATTATTAAATGATTATGAAATTTATCTTTTTCGGAGTATTGTGTGCTTTAGAATACTTTCCATACTATATAAACTAATATGTCCTCAAAAAAGTTCCCTTATTCATTATAAACGGCTAAATTGTAAATAAGATTCTAAATGGTTTGTTAATTCCTTAAAATCGAATATTGCAAATATTCGATTTTAAGGAATTTGATTTGTATTTTTGGCAGTATTTTGAAATTATTCGTTAATATTCACACTGAAAGACATATAATTAATGGAGAAGTTGACCTATCCTTTGTTGTGTTATCCGATTACTGAAGATGCTTGGTTAGGACTCTTGGTCGGGACTACTTACCAAGTGGTTGAGAAAGACATCAAATCGGTAAAAAATTCCTTGAGTGACTACTTGTTCAGGCAATATAAAAAGCATGATGATTATCCTTATACCAATATTCTCCAACCTAAGATAAGAACACTGGATATAAAAGTCAGACCCACTTATAGGGATGATAATGGGCAATATCCACTTCCATCAATCATAAAGGTTCCGGTAACTGCTGTTTTCGGAGAAAACGATAGTGGCTATTATGAATGTTATTTTCCCTTATTGGGGGAAAATTTCTTTTATTATGACCAAAAACAGTTCAAATCCTTAGCAAATCATTTTGCTACGAACATTTTGAACCAAATGAATCCCGACCAAATCAATAAATTATCCTTGTATGCCAATCCGGTACTGGATGAGGTTTCCCTAAAGGTCAACCACGATAGGGATTTCAATTGGGGGGATAATAGCTACCAAAGGGATTATAGCAACCTTTCCAGATTTGCTGAAAAATATCCGTATTCAAAAGCGGAACGAAAAAGGATTTCAACTTTCCCCGAAGCTGCCTGGGAACAAGAAAAATTAGTGGATGATATTTCCAATAGGATTGCTACGGAAAATTCCAATATTCTAATCGTAGGCGAATCAGGAACGGGCAAAAGTTCAGTTTTGAAACAAACGTTCAAAAAACTGAATACAAGGATGAAAAAACAAGGCGGTGATCTCACTTTTTGGAGGATCATGCCACAACGGATAACCGCCAGTTCAAAATATCTAGGGGAATGGCAGGAAAAATGTGAGAACATCATCCAGGAACTCCAACACGCAAATGGGATTCTTTGGGTAGAGGATATTTCCCGTTTGATGATGATTGGAGGTCAAGGGCCGGAAGATAGTGTCGCTTCCTTTTTCACTTCTTTCTTGAGGGAGGGGAAACTGAATCTTGTTGGTGAGGTTACACCATCACAATTGGAAAGTATGAGGAGGATGCTTCCCGGTTTTGTTGAGAATTTTAGAGTGGTAAATCTAAAGGAATTACCAGAAGCAAGTATTTTCAATATACTGGATAAGTTTTCGGCATTTTCATCACAGAATCTAAAAATTGACATTCGTAAGAATGCAATGGAATTGGCTTATAGATTGCTTTTGAGATATTATCCTTATGAGAAATTTCCCGGGAAAGCAGTCCGCTTTTTGAGTGGGGCAATCAACGAAACAAGGCTGAATCACAAATCGGAAATTGACAAAAAAGACATCATTGCCGAATTTTCCAAACGGACAGGTTTGCCTTCATTATTCCTAAGGGATGACCTGAAATTAGATACCAAAGAATTGAATGAATGGTTCAATTCCAGGGTGATAGGACAGAGTGATGCGATAGATAAATTATGTGAAGTTGTCAAAATATATAAGGCGGGCTTGAATAATCCGCATAAACCGATTTCTACAATGTTGTTTGCTGGGCCTACAGGTGTTGGGAAAACGGCATCTGCAAGGGCATTGGCTGATTATTTCTTCGGAAAAGGACAGAAAAAGACGCCTTTGATTCGGATAGACATGAGTGAATTCAGGTATCCGGGACAAATTACTCAGTTGATAGGCTTAGGTCGAAATGTAGGAAAATTGGTAAAGGAAATAAGAGAACGTCCTTTTGCGGTTTTATTATTAGATGAAGTAGAAAAAGCTGATCCCTCGATTTTCGATGCCTTATTGACAGTGCTGGATGAGGGACGTTTGGTAGATGCTTATGGTAGGGTGACCAATTTTAGGAATGTCATCATTATCATGACATCGAACCTAGGGTCTTCCAATCGCCGTTCCCTAGGGTTTACAGATACGGAAGAAGAATCAGTGAGGTATATTTCCGCCATTTCCAAGTTTTTCCGACCAGAATTTGTCAATAGGATAGATAACGTTGTGATGTTTAATTCTTTGAATGAGGATAATATTGTGGAAATCACGAAAAAGGAGCTCAAGGAATTGAAAGAAAGGGAAGGCTTTGCTAAGAATAATATCAAATTGGAATTCGATAGGGGAGTTTATGATCATTTGAAGAAAGTCGGTTTTGATGAAAGGTATGGAGCAAGACCTTTACAGAGAGCAATAGAAGACGAGGTGACTTCCCCTCTTGCAAATTGGCTGTTAGAACATGGAAATGTCCGAGATTGTAAGGTTTTAATAGATTATAAGGATAAGTTAACGATTTCAAAACAATAAATCATCCTACTAATCACTATATTTAGGCATGAATTATTGTTTTGACTAAACAAATATTGATGAAAACTAAAGACTACTTTTTCAAAATACTATTGCTACCCATTATACTTTTAATCTGTTCCTCTAGCATTGATGCTCCTACACATGACCCCAATTGGGGGTTTTATGGACATAAGCGGATCAATAGAATGGCAGTATTCACATTGCCACCTGAAATGATTGGATTTTTTAAGAAAAACATTGAATATGTCACGGCGCATGCAGTTGATCCGGATAAACGGAGATATGCTACAAAACATGAGGGAGTAAGACACTATATAGATATAGACCATTGGGGCGAAAACCCCTTGGAGGAGGTGCCACGCTATTTATCCGAAGCGGTAATGAAATACGGAGAAATGCTTTTGTTTACGGCAGATGGAGATACGTTGCATTTATTCAAATATGTAAAACCAGAAAAAGAAGACGGGAAAGAGGAGCTTGAAGAAGAAAAGGATGAAAAGGAAGAAGGAATAGTAGAGGAAGAAGAGTTAATAATAGAAAGGCCCTATTCTGATTTTGCAGATGGTTTGCTTATTGTGAAAAAGGATGCCCAAACCATTTTCGGACAAGATTCTACCATAATAGAATTGTCAGCATTAAAGAAATTTTATGAGGAACACATTTCCAAATTATACTTTGAGGATGAATGGAAAATAGATAGTACTGCGATAAACGAATTCCTTTCCGAATATGGTGCTAAAACCATATTCAAGGAAGCACAGATGATAGATCATTTCTCGGAATATGGAATTATCCCTTATCATTTGTTGACCATGAAAAATAAATTGACAAAAGCATTTGAAACAGGTGATAAAAGTAGGATTTTGCGTACTGCTGCCGAAATCGGACATTATATTGGAGATGCCCATGTGCCATTGCATACTACCGAAAATTATAATGGACAAATGACCGGACAGGATGGAATACATGGTTTTTGGGAAAGCCGCTTACCGGAATTATTTGCAGACGAAACCTATAATTTCTGGGTAGGAAAAGCGAAGTATATTGAAAAACCGAGGGAATATTTTTGGGATGTGATTGCGGAAAGCCATTCTTATGTGGATACGATTTTATCATTGGAAAAACAATTGAGTCTCACTTTTCCAAGTGATAAACAATATTGTTATGAAATGCGCTTGGAAAGAACCATCCGTACCCAATGCAAAGCATATGCTACAGAATTCCATAAACAACTCGACGGAATGGTAGAAAAACGCATGACAGATTCGATATTGTCAATCGGTAGTGTCTGGTTTTCCGCTTGGGTGGATGCGGGTCAGCCATCATTGGACAAAATGGATAAATATACCATATCCGAAGAAGAAAAGAAAAAATTGGAAGAAGAAGAGAAAATGTTCCGACAAGGAGAAATAAAGGGAAGGAAGCATAGCAATTAGAAGTGCATCTCTAGAAAAATATGAGAAAGGCTCAAATATGGACATAGTCCATACTTGAGCCTTTCTTTTTATCGATTTAACAACTGTCTGCCCCATACTTTACAGTTAAATAACATCGTAAATTATTGTAATGTAAAAAGAAAGCCTAATTTTGTCCCCTAAATTTAATCAAAATCTTCATTATGAAAAAAATTGTTACACTCATTCTTTTTGCCTGTTTATTCTTTAATGCCAAAGCGAATTTAATCCTAACAGGTATCCTAGACGGCCCACTTTCCGGAGGTACGAAAGTCATAGAAGTTTATGTTACTGCCGATATTGCTGACCTAAGTGTATATGGCTTTGAATTTGCCAATAACGGAGCTGCTGTTGCCGGAACACAAGAATACACATTTCCTACTGGAGCTGCTTCAGAAGGAGATTTCTTATATTTTGCAAACAATGCGGATAATTGTTTGAATTATTTAGGATTCCCTGCCGATGTAGTAGATAACTTCTTTGGGCAATTCAATGGAGATGATGTCATACTTCTTTATCAGAATGGAGGAATCATTGATGTCTTCGGAGAGGCAGGTGTGGATGGTAGTGGAACAGCCTGGGACCATCTGGATTCTTGGGCTTATAGAAATGATTTTACAGGACCTGATGGTGATGTATTCGTGCAGGAGAACTGGACAGTAGGAACCCCTGAAGAATTGGTTGGAGCTACAGAAAACTCAACTTCTGCGAATCCTTTCCCTTATGGAACATATATTTATAACACACCTGCCAATCCTATCCTTTCCTTTGTTGGAAATTCAATGACGGTAAACGAAGCCGCAGGAACGGTAGATATTTCCGTATCAATAACTGCTGCTAACGCCAATGCAACATCAGTGAACATCATGGTTGATCCTTCATCTACTACGGATGCTTCGGATTACTCATTATCTGCAACGACGGTTACTTTTCCTGCTGATAGTACAACTAACCAAATCATAACAGTTACTATAAATGATGATGCAGTCCAAGAAATACCCGAAACTCTCGTTCTGATGTTGGATTCACCAACAAATTCGGCAACATTCGGAGCTGATGTTACTTATACAATAACCATTAATGACAACGATACACCAACACCTGACTTGGTTATTAATGAAATCATGTATAATGTTTACAGTGCAGATACTTTGGAATTCATAGAAATCTATAACAATGATGTTATGGACGTAGATCTAATAGGATTCTCTTTTTCCGCAGGAGTAGATTATAATTTCGTAACATCTACAGTCATAGCTCCCGGAGATTATATGGTTATATGCAACAATACAGATGCATTCCAAGCCGCATTTGGTGTCAGCCCTCCCCAATGGTCAGGTAGTTTGGTCAATGGTGGAGAAACCATCACTCTGGTAGATATTAACGGAAACGTAGTAGATGAAGTAACATACATGAATACTTTTCCTTTCCCCGGAGAAGCTAATGGAGGAGGGCCATCTTTAGAACTTTGTGATCCGAATGAGGACAATGCAAACGGCTTATATTGGTTGCCATCTATGGCAAACACAGGTTATATGTTAGATACCGTAGAATTAATGGCTTCTCCGGGAATGATGAACACCGTAATGTGTCCTACCGTAATCAACCCAAGCCTGACATTCGTGGGGAATAGTGCTTCACACAATGAAGCGGACGGAACAATCTCCATAGATATTGCCATCGTGAATGGGAATGATAGCATTACCAATGTTATGGTATCAGTAGATCCTTCTTCTACAGCAACTGATATGATGGATTATACCTACACTCCGGTTACACTTTCTTTCGCAGGAGGTGTGGCAGTAGATACCCAAACGATTACAATAGATTTGATAGATGATACAGATCAGGAATCGCTTGAAAATCTAGTATTGGCATTGACTGCCAATGATAATAATTCAGAATTGCTTGTTGATAGCATATTCACAGTAACCATTTCAGACAATGATACTCCACCTGCTGATTTGGTCATTACAGAAATCATGTACAATGATCCGGGCTCAGGGACAGATTCACTAGAATTCATAGAATTTGTGAATAATGGTACGGAAGCAGTAAATATAGCAGGAGCAACTTTCGTTGCTGGAGTAAATCATACCATTCAAAGCACGGATCTATTAGGACCTGGTGAATATTTTGTTGTTTGTTCAAATGCAGTCGAGTTTGAAAACGCATTCGGTTTTGCTGCTGAAGAATGGAGTGGAGGATTGAGCAATGGAGGGGAAACTATCATATTAAATGATGCCAGTGGATTTTCTGTAGATACCGTAACTTATAATGACAATGATCCTTTCCCAACATCCCCTGCCGGAAATGGTCCCTCATTAGAACTTTGTACGGATTATAGTGTAGATAATAACGATCCTGTCAACTGGTATGCATCTACTACTGCTACTGGACATATAGAAGAAGGAGTTGAAGTATTCGCTACACCCGGTGCTGCCAATACTACAGTTTGTGGTACCGTGATCCTTGACCCGACCATCTCATTCTCTGCCGATACAATCACAGTAAATGAAGATGCCGGAACCATTACCATAGACATTACAATGGAAAATGGAAATATGAATGATACGGATGTGACCATAGTAGCGACGAGTGCTTCTACTGCGACAGATGGTGATGACTTTACCTTCTCTCCTGCCTCAGTTACATTTGCAGGAGGAATGGAGACAGGAACACAGACTGTTACCATTAATATTGCAGATGATGCTATTACTGAAGCGGATGAAACTATCGTATTGGCAATTTCCGGAAACAATGGTTCTGTAACCGGAGCGAATTCCACATATACTGTTACGATATTAGATAATGATCCGATATCCGTAGATGACGTATTCCAAGGAAAAGTAAGGGTACAACCTAATCCGGTTTCTGATGTATTATCGATTTTGTCAGAAATCAATATTGATGAAATCAACATTTTCAATGTATTAGGACAAAATGTTTACAACAATCAAAATATCACCCAACGCACAGATGTGGATGTAAATAAATTCAGCAAAGGAATTTACTTCGTTCACCTAACGTCTGATGATGCTACGGCGACTTATCAAATTGTAGTAAAATAATTAATCTTATTTAATTGCGGTTATCCGCAATTAGGAATGACGTATAAATAAATGGACAAAAATTGGCGTAGGCTTTTTTGTGACTAACAAGGCGAAAAACGTAGTCGATGCAGGGCATCGGCGAGGTTTTTTAACGCAGTTAATTGCAAAAAAAAACAAGTCAAGATTGGATATTTATTTGTTCGCCATTCCTTAATTCCAAGGGCTGATTAATGCTAGCATTAATCAGCCCTTTTCTTATGAATAATATCATTGTATCTTTTCAGAAAAGAATAGATTATCTATAAAAACCAAATTCGGGCATTGACCATTTTAGCGGAAACAAAGCAGAAAATACGTTAAGAATTCAAAACTGTCTGAGCCTAAAATACAACCAGATTGAAGCTCTGAAAATAATTATTCGTGATGATAGAAAAGAGAAATAAAGTGTAAGCGAGTTTTTTGAATTTAGTATTTTTAAATTGTTGTAGGGTTAAGAAATGGTCACAGCCTTGACTTTTTGGTACTTTTGTGGCAAGACAAAAGTACGAGAAGCCCTCGCACAAGAATTAAAATAAAAGTGCTGGATAGCACTAACCAAAAATCATACATTCATTAATCGGTAAATTTATATGAATTACAAGAGTAATAAAACCCAGACTACTTATATTGCGATAAAATAAAAGAGTGCAATTCATTTTGTCGCTCCGCAGGAGCGACAAATTCTAAAGATTTAAGCTAGAATAATAATAAAACGACAAAATGAAATGCACCCTAAAATAAAAATAGAACATTATTGAAAATGAAAAAACTAATCCTTTCCGCAGCCCTTACAGGAGCCGCCACGAACAGAAGCCATTGTGAATACATACCATACACACCCAAAGAAATAGCAGAAGAAGCCAAGCGGGCAGTAGATGCCGGTGCCAGTATTTGCCACATCCACGCAAGGGAAGATAACGGAATGCCGAGTTGGAGACTGGAAGTATTCCAAGAAATCCATGAAAGGGTTAGGGACTTATGTCCGAATGTAATTATCAATTATTCCACTGGAGCAATAGGTCTCACGGCAGAAGAACGACTAGCACATATCGCACCTATAAAACCGGACATGGCAGCATTCAATATGGGTAGTATGAATTACGCCATTTATTCTAAAAAACTCAAACAATTTTATTTTAATGGCGTATTCGAAAATTCATTCGATACCATGCAATATGCCATTAAACAAATGAACGAAGCAGGCACAGTTCCCGAAATGGAATGCTTCGATACCGGACATATTAGGAATGCTGTTCCATTAAGGGACATGGGACTTTTACCGGATAATGCGGTCTATAGTTTGGTGATGGGTGTATTGGGAGGAATCCCCGCTACTCCGGAAAATTTAATCCACCAAATCAAACAAGTACCCGAAGGAGCAACTTGGCAGTGCATAGCCATCAGCAGAAAACAATGGCAATTAGCAGCAGTTGCCTGTACCATGAATGGCAATTTCAGAGTAGGATTGGAAGATAATTTTTATTTACCCAATAACGAAATGGCAAAATCAAATGGAGAATGTGTAGAATGGGGCGTAAAATTAGCCAGAATGATGGGAAGGGAAATCTCTAGTATTGAAGAAACCAGAAAAACATTGAATATTCCTTTGAGGGATTAGATT
>JAHDHJ010000188.1 GCA_020631375.1 Saprospiraceae bacterium
TTTCAGGTGAACAAACACCTGAAACGGCAGTTATTTTAAAAACCATCGGGTAGAGCAATATTTTCCTACTCCCTAAACCAATACAATATTTAAAATATTTATCTAATGGCTAAAAAGTCTCCTTACTATATTATTGTTATTTCCTTAATAATCATTTGGATTTTTAGTTTAATCAGTTCCTACCTTTATCCGGAGACATTTGAATATGTAGTGCAAGAAGATGGAATTATAGAAAATTTAACGGCAGTGGTTATTTTCATAGCGATGTGCATAACGGGAACAAGGATTTTCCGATTATGGAAATCCAAGGTCTGGCAATGGAAGGTAGTAATGTTCGGATTACTTTCCTTATTGATTTTTGCTTTGGGAGAGGAAATATCTTGGGGGCAAAGAATTTTCAATATCGATTCTGATCCTTTTTTTAAGGAAAATAACACCCAAGGAGAGATGAATATCCATAATTTAAAATTAGGTGGAATAAAACTCAATTTCCTAATCTCTCAGGTATTTACGGTTTTATTGAGTCTTTATCTTTTGGTGCTGCCTTATTTTTATCGAAAGAAAGAGAATATTGCCCGACTTGTTGACCTTTCAGGAATACCCATTCCTACTTTTCGCCAAACTTTTTTTATGTTATTCCCCTTAATTTTAGTCTTGATAATGACCCATGGAAGTAAGTGGGAAATATTAGAAATTTCTTTGGCAATGGCGGGCTTACTTATTATTTTATTGCCACTTAATAAAGAGAAAATTTATAACTAACTTATTTTCGGATAAACCCGAAAATAAAGTCCATAAACGATAGTTTTTCTAAAATTATTGAATTGCATTTTAGGCAATTCTAATTCCTAAACAACTTTGACTTTTCCAAATCGGAAGCAGATTCTACAGTATTCCCCAATTGATAATGTAGGCTGGATCTATTTTTATAAAGTGTGGCATTTGGATCTAATTCAATTCCATTATCAAAACTCCTCAACGCAGCATTCTTATCTCCCTTTGCCCATTTGAGCAATCCGATTTCATTATACACCATTCCTAAATTCTTAGTAGAGGATTGCCCTGCTTCGTATAATGCCTTCTCCAGCATTGCCAAGGCATTATGATAATTTTCTTCATTAGATAAATCGTGGGAAAACAATCTGGAATAATAGATATAAGCAGTTGCAAAATCCGGCCGTGCCTGTTTTTTCACAATCCTATTATCCAAATTCCTATCCGCCATAAGCTCAAGATTAGACAAGGAATTAAAATCACTATTTCCCAGTTCTGCTTGCCCTGACATCATATATGCCAAACCCCTTGCCTTGATGGCTTCAGCATCATTCGGATTTTGAGCAATAGCTTTTTCCAAAAATAAAATCGCATCACTCCAATCTCCCGTATTAAAAAAAGCGATACCATGCTGCCTTTGGAATTCGGGTTCATCCGGTGCCCTCAATATGGAAATGGATGATTTTGACAATGCCTTTTCGGCTTTGTTTTCCGCTAAATAAATTGCCGCAGCATTAAAGGAAGAATAAGTATGGGTTATTCCCAATTTTTCCCCCATCTCAAGGAATCTCATTGATTCTCCTATCCTGCCCTGTTCATAAAACAAGCGGGCTTTCAAAATATAAGCCTCTTCCAATGAGGGATCAATATCTAATGCCTTATCCAATAACAAATGGGCTTCTTCATGGGAAATTCGTTCCAATTGGTAATTGGCTTCCGCACAATAATAATTGATTTCCGGAGAAAACGGATATAGGATTGCCAAGTTGCTTAATTTATTGGCAGCCTCTTCTTTCAAACCCGTTCTGAAAAGAAACCAAGCTATTCTCCCTTGTATCAAAGGATTATTCGGATGCTTTCCTTGTTCTTCTATCAGTATATCTCCGGCATCCTTTTTCTCACCCGATTCCAAATGTGCCAATGCTTTTAGGGAACTGGCTCCCACGTATAAAAGATGGGGCGAAGCTATGGAACCCGCCTCGCCTATGGCATCCCTAAATTCACCTTTACGGTAATGGATATCCGCTCGTTGGTAAGTCAGGTATTCGAATAATGGATCATTATCTTCCAAAAGGCTTTCCGCCAAATTTGATTGGTCTATGGCTTTCGCCCAATTTCCCTCTTTCGCAAAAATCTGGCTTTTCATCCAAGCAATTTCTGCCGGTTTGTGTTTGATTTCCTCCAAATCCGAAATATATCCCCTGGCAGAAATAAGTTCGTTCAATTGAATATGGCAAAGTGCCAAATTCCTAACTGCCAGTACGACTTCATCCTTGTCTTCCACTTTTGAAAAATAAGGAATGGCTTCCTTGTACATAGAATTATTCATAAATACCAGACCCCGCTCAAAATTCAGATTAGGACCTATCCCTCCTTTCTCTTCGAGAACATCCAAATCTTTTTCCAGTTCATCCAATCGCCCTAAGCGATAAAGCATCTCTGCCCGTTCCATCCGGTATTCGGGATTGTCATCCAACTCTATCGCAGTATTCAAATACTTGATTGCCTCCTCATATCTTTTTAAATCCCTAAGGGCAATCGCCAAATCATGTGTGTACCATATCCTATAATAATCATCCGTATTATTCCAATCCTTAATGATGATACGCATCGCTTCCTCCAAATCAGCCATTGCCGCTTTTTCCTTTCCCAATTCCATCCTAGCTTGTCCCCGTCTTGCGAATGCTTCGTGATCCATTGTATTGGACATGAGCACATTTGTAAATGCTTTTTCTGCCGCTTTGTATTTCTTAAGTTCGAAAGCACATATGCCAATATTAAAATGGCAATTAATACATTGGTTTCCTTTTTCAGTATCAGGGTCCAAGTCATCAGGGCAATGGGCTATTGCCTTGACAAAGGATTTGGCGGCAGCCATATATTGTTCTATGCCTTGTTGTTTTTTACCTTGCTTGTACCATTTGGCAACTTCCGAACTATCCTGTGCTTGGAGGGAACACGAAATGAATAGTCCGACTATAGTACTTAAGATTGGTCTTATCATTAATCTCATATCTCTTATTATCGTCTCCAAATGTATAAGTAACTGAAAATCATAAGAACATCAATAATTCTGCCAAAATATATTAAAATTTATTATTTGTTTATTTTACATGGTACAATTATTATGTAAACGAAAAATAATACTTGGAATGGAACATGATTCATGTATCAATGTTTACGCCATTTCCCTAAATTAGGAAAATGGCGTATTTACATTAAACTTCTATAAAGCTTAAAAAATCATATAAAATTATACTACATCTTTTACATTCGCTTTAGTCCAAGCTAAGCAATCTGCAAAATTCTCGAACAAATGTTCCTTAGTAACTAAATCCGGAATAATATCTATTCTTTCCATCATATATTTCGGTTGTTCCATAGTGCCTACTAGCAATACTTTTTTGCCTTTATTCACCAAATCCACTAGCACGTCTTCCATTGCATATAAACCTGATTGGTCCATATATGGCACCCTTCCCATTCTGATAATAATATGGGAAGCCGTAGCGGGAATTTGTTGAGCCAATTGTTGGAAATCACTTGTAGAACCAAAAAACAATGGTCCTTTTATATGTTTGATGAAAACTTCCTCTCTTAAGTTTACAGGGAAATCAGCTTCATCTGCCCATCCCTTTTCTTCTCCAAGGGATTTTACGTCAGAACGTTCGGCCGTCAAATCACCAATTTTTTTCATGAACATCAATGATGCGATTACCAAACCGATTCCTACTGCATATACCAAATTCCAAACAGAAGATAAAACCAAAACAATCAACATAATGATTACTTCTCCCTTAGGCATATAAGGAATAGCTTTTAATCCTTTATAATCCATTACACCGATACCTACAGTAATCAGAATACCAGCCAAAACGGCAGCTGGAATCCTGGAAGCGATAGGTCCCAATGCCAATAAGATTACTAATAATAAGATACCGGCAATCATTCCCGACAATTTGGTTTTTCCACCTGCATTAATATTCACAACAGTCCTGATCGTAGCACCCGCACCCGGAATACCTCCGAAAATGGCACCAATACTGTTTCCAATTCCCTGTCCGACCAATTCTTTATTCGGTTCGTGCTTTGTCTTTGTCATGTTATCCGCTACCACCGATGTGAGTAAGGAATCTATTGCTCCTAACAATGCCAATGTCAAGGCAGTAAAAATATATGGGGCAACACTCCCTAGATCAAATTCTGTAAAGATTCCCCAATTCGGAATAGGCAAACCACTTGGTATTTCTTCGATGGGTCTATAATTCAAACCAAAACCAACGGCAATCCCAGACATGACCAAAAGGGCGACCAAGGTACTCGGAACAGCAGTGGTAATCCTTTTGAAACCATAAATGATAAAAATAGTCCCTAATGCCAAAAGCAACTCCAGCCAATTGATATTTCCCAATGCCCGTGGCAAAACCTTGATAGAACCAATAACACCGGAAGCCTCCGATCCCGCAAGGGTTTGTGATTCTTTAAGGATTTGTGCAGGAGTGATTTTTTCTGCCCTTTTAATGGTTTCCTTGAAATCCTCCAAGACCAAAATACCTTCTGCCATTTCTTCTTTCAGGATATTGTCCAAAATGATCTCTTCCGCATGGGGTTTGAATTGGTTAACAAACTCCATATCCTCCTTAGGATAATAACCGATAGATGGCAGAATTTGGGTGACAAGGATGATGACTCCAATCGCAGTCATAAAACCGGAGACCACAGGATAGGGAATGTATTTGATATATTTACCCAAGCCTATCAGACCTAAGCCTATCTGCATGATTCCTGCCAATAAGAACACAGTCAATATAGCAGGCAAGGCCTTGGATACTTCTCCGTCAAATGCCGCTATCATACTTGCTATGATAACCATACTTACAGCAGTCATCGGTGCGGTAGGTCCAGAAATCTGAGTATTGGTTCCTCCAAAAAGCGCAGCGAAAAAACTAACGAAAATAGCACCGTAAAGCCCCGCACTAGGACCAAGTCCGGAACTCACACCAAAAGCCAAAGCCAAAGGCAATGCAACGATTCCGGCAGTAATCCCACCGAAAAAATCTCCTCTAAAATGTTTAAAATTAAAGCCGAATGAATTTTTCATTTATATTATGATGATTTTTTCCAAGTCAGAGCATGACTTGGAAGCATTGATTGATATAAAATATATGATATAAAAATTCTTCTCTAGAAATTGAAGAATAAAAGGATCTTTAGAAATAGAATATTCCTTATATAAGTGAAAAAAATTCAGGAGGGGGTATTATGATTTTTTGGCAAGCTATGGAGATAGAATTTTTCAAATATGAAATATTCACCTTTAAAGTTGAATTATAAGCTTGGGAAGCAAATGAATTGGTCCGGATTTTATCATCCAATTCTTTCTCATCCACTTCTTCTTCAGATTCATTATCTTCAATATCAAAAATTTCTATCAATTCTGTAGAATCCCCTATTTGGTAATAAGAAACCGTACTAGCCAAAAATTGGCTAAATAGCAATAAATAAACAATGCCTATTAAAAGACTTTGATATGTTAAAAATTGTTTCAAGTATGATTCAGTCTATTTTATTTTCGCAACAAATATAACGATCTAATTTAAAAAAGGTTTTTACTTTTTGCTTTTTTGTTTTCTTAATAAAGTAAAATCATTCATCCTTAAGATAAGTCCCACAATGTTTGCAATATTCTGCATCATCATCATGTCCCTCCTTGCTACAAGATTTACAAGCTTGGGTATTATGGGTATTGTCATTTTCAGAAGCTTTCATCAGTTCCGAAGAAACGATTCCCGTAGGAACTGCGATTACAGCATAACCCATAATCATTACAATCGCTGCTAAGAATTGTCCAAGGGGAGTTATCGGGCTGATATCCCCATAACCTACCGTTGTTAATGTAACAATAGCCCAGTAAATACTTACCGGAATATTGGCAAAATCCGGATTGGAGTCACCCTCCACTAAATGCAATACTGAGCCGATAATCGTGACAGCAAGCAAAATGAAAACCAAAAAAACAAAAATCTTTTCCTTGCTTTCCCTCAATGCCCGGGTAATGACCTGGCTTTGTTTCAGAAATTTGGTGAGTTTGAAAATCCTAAAAATCCTAAAGAGTCTCAATGCCCGTATGGATAATAAATATTGTGCATGGGTACTTGCAATAAACAGTCCCAGATAGGACGGAAGTATAGCCAACAAATCAATTACACCAAAAAAACTGGTCGCATACTTTATTGGTTTGGCTACAGAGTATAATCTTAGGGCATACTCTATCGTAAAAAAAACAGTAAAAATCCATTCTAATGTATAAAAGAGGTTATGGTATTTAGCGTTGAGATCATCAATGCTTTCAAGCATTACCGTAACCACACTGACTACGATAAAAAGGAGGAGCATGATATCAAAATACTTTCCAGCCGGGGTATCAGCCTCATAGATCAATTCATGTACCTTTTCTTGGAACGGACTCAGTTTCGCACTTTTCGGATTGGGCATTAAAATTTTATTATTTGAAATAATCTACTATGTCAGTAAATTGAAATTTCCTAACAGTCCCTAAATTTGGCACAAATTTATGTGAAATTATCCTATAATTCGACAAAATAATATGAGTATCCGATATACAAGAATAAAGAACGAGACGTTTTAGAGGAATGAATGTCTAAATTCATGAATAAATTATGCATTATTGACTATAAAATCGGCTTTGACTATATTTGCGGTATGAGAGAATCCTATTCTTGGACAATTGGATGGATAACATTTGGAGTATTAATCAGCCTTACTTTTTTTCCATCAAACAACATACAGGCTCAAATTAATCCTCCGGATTTTATTTGTGTGGATAACGACACCCTAAAATGGGTCGAACCGATGAATAATTGCGGTCCTTTTATTTCATATGACATTTATTTAAGTGATGACATTAATGGTCCATACACTTTACTAGCCAATGTTACCGACCCCAACCAAACGGATTATTTTCATATGAATGCCAATAGTTCCAATAACCTCTGGTATTATTATATCCTAAGTAATTATGATTGTCCGGGCTTACCTTCTATTCCCTCTGACACCTTGGATAATCGAGATCCTGATTTTCCTCCGATAGATGCCGTTACAGTTAATAATGGGCAAGTAGAGATTTATTGGTCACAAAGCGAAGCTCCCGAAACCGCAGGTTATGTGATATATCATAAAGGTAGCAATGGAAATTTCGAACCGATAAATACAGTTTCTCCCGAAACCACTACATATTATACAGATGTGTCAGCAGATCCTAATAGTGCAGCCCAAGAATATACCATTGTAGCCATTGATCATTGTGGGAACACCAGTGTTTTCAATGCTCCCCAAGCTTCCATTTTTTCAACAGTTGAAATTGACCCTTGCACCCAATCCGCATTGATCAATTGGAATTTGTATGAAAACTGGGCGGAGGGCATAGAAAACCAAGAAATATGGTTGGGTATAAATGGTAATGCCCCAATGTCGGTAGATACGGTTTCAGCAATAGACACTTCTTATGTTTATCAAGGATTGGATGATGGAAATACTTACTGTTTTTTCGTCAGAGCCAATAGAAATAATAGTCCCTATGCTTCCAATTCAAATGAAGTTTGTTTAACGGCAAGCATTATCCAGCCTAATCGGAATCTAGCTTTGCAAGCAGTGAGCTTCACTCCTGACGATCGGATAGAACTCATTTGGAGATGGGACACGAATGCGGAAATCAATACTGTCAATATTCTTAGCAGTTCCGAAAATTCCAATTATTCCAATATCAATTCAAGCAGTCCTGATTTCCCCTTGACTGCTACTGATACTTTTTATGTCAATAATCACAATGGAAACCAAGGAAAAGAATTCTTCAAAATCAGTACCATAGATGATTGCGATACTACAAGCATTTCCAATTATGGTGCTACTATCTTCCTTAGCGGCGAAACCAATGAGGATAAAACCAATACTTTGGATTGGACGGCATTTGACATAGAAAATGGAACAGTGCTCGAATACAGGATTTATAAACAAAATGCTGTAAATGAATTTGTGTTGGCACAAGTCGGCCCTAGTGAATTATCTTATTTGGATATTGATATTGATAAAAGTATTTATGGAGGAAACTCTTGTTATTTTGTTGCTGCTTATTCCCGAATAGCTTTGGGAGACGGAACGGTTGCCTATTCTCTTTCCAGATCCAATACCATTTGTCTAGAGCAATCCAGTAATCTACAATTCCCCAATGCTTTCGCTCCGAATGGCAAAAACAATATTTTCAAACCCCTGATTTCATTCCCTAGTCTGATTGCCTCCTATGAACTTAGAATTTTCGATAGATGGGGAAAATTACTTTTCAATACCAATGATCCAGAAGATGGATGGAATGGACAATCCAAGGGAAAAGACATTGGTCCGGGGGCTTACGTTTATGCTATGAAATTAAAACAGACGGATGGAAGAATGATTGAGCAAAAAGGCACAGTAATCATGATCAGATAATTCCATTTGCAGACAAGTCCGCAAAGTCTATAGTTGATAGACCAGTTGCACGTTTACGCAACTAATCAAACCTGTTCCACTTTCTTCCTGCACAGCAAAAAATGCACAAATTCCATTATACCAACCAAACTTAAAGCCAATCCAAAAAGGGCAATCCGAACTCCCTCCACTAATTCCAAATATATAAAATGTCTTAACGATAAGGATT
>JAHDHJ010000189.1 GCA_020631375.1 Saprospiraceae bacterium
AATTAAAATGTATTTTAGATAATTTAATCTTATTTATGGAACCATATTTTTCTCCGACTTTATTGTTTTCTTTATTTTTTTTCAAAGAAAAAGAAATAGCATGTTGGTCAAAAGAAAAATATGTATATATTCCTCCAAGAATTAAAACAGAAAGAGAAAGAAATAATAATCTATTATAAACTAATACTCCTTTTATTGGCAATAGCAGTTCATTTCTTTCAGCGGTCGTCCAATATTTTGTCATATAATTTAATGTCTTTGTTCCTAGCGGGTCAAATAAAGCAGAATAATATTGCGTCTCAATCCCCGACAAGACCGCACCTAACAAAGCTTGTATTACAATAATTAAAATAGCGGTGATAAATCCTGCATAAATATTTCGACTAAAAGTCACTACTGCAAACACCAATGAACCGACAAACAAAACATTGGGAATAATAAATATAAAATAGGTTTGTAAATAGGCATAAAAATTAAACGCTCCTAGATTTTCCATTACAACCCCAGGCATTTTCGTCCCCATAAAAATACCCAAACCCATCATTAAGGAAATAAAAAGAGTTAGGAATAATCCTATCAGGAATTTTGCAGCTAAATAATTCATTTTAGAGATCGGAAAAGAATATAAAATAGAATGCATATTAATTTTGAAATCCCTAAAAACAGAAACACCAATAATAGAGGGTAAAAGGAATAACAAAAACATATTATAAAGATTAACCATCTTCATGATTTGTACTGGAGCATTTAATAATCCTCGGGCATTTGATGATGGTGCCTCTCCGGACATTCCCCACATCGTGAGGAATGAAATTCCGAAAAAGAAAATAATGAACACATATATTGATGGTTGTTTTAACCAGTATTTTAATTCGTATTTCAATATTGTTAGGAACATAAATTTATCTTTTTATACAAATAAATAGGTTGCTCAAAATTCCATGTTTTTTTGTTAAAAGTTCCCCATGTTTTTGAGCAAAACCAATTATGGCGTAGGGGCTTCCTTGTACTTTTTCTTGATAAAAAGTACACAAAAATCAAGGCTGTACCCATTTCTTAACGCACGGAAATTTGTAAATCCTAAACAAAATGAAACTCGTCCAATGAACCTTTTCCCACTTTTGGCTTCATCGACTACCCCGACAAAAGCCTTTGACAAAAGGGATTGTGGACTCAGACAAAATTTTGTTTTTAACGGATTTACCGCATTCCCTTAGCTAAAATGGCTAATGCCAATCTGGGACATTGCCTCCAGATATTTCGTGGATTCAGCTTTTCCGTACCTTGGAATTGAAAGGTAGTCTTACCAGTCAAAAGTACGGGGAACTTTTCATTTTAAATTTTGAGCAACCTAACAAATAAATATTTCTTAGAAGCTGTTTTAATTTAATGCAATATGAACAGGAAAGGAATGTTTCCAGTCCAATTAGGAGCGATAGATAAATAAATTTCTAACACATCCTTAATGTATGAAAATACACATCTTCCAAAATAGGTTTTGCTAATTTAAAATCAGAGTTTGGTTCCCCAATTGAATATGCTCTAATATTAATGCTATTATCATGGTTATAATTCGAGGAAAGAATTTCATATTTATTTTCCATTTCCTCCAGATATTCCCTTGGAATTGTTTTCGTCCACACTTTGCCATCCATTTCTTTTATAGCCATTTTAGCTTGGGTTTTTAACAATATTTTTCCTTTATTCATAATCGCCATTGCATTGGATAATTCCTTTATGTCCTCTACTATGTGTGTAGAAAAAATGACCGTACTATTATTCCCAATTTCTCTAATAATATTCAAAAACCGATTCCTTTCAGCGGGATCAAGTCCGGCTACTGGTTCATCTACGATAATTAATTTGGGTTGGTTCAATAATAATTGTGCGATTCCAAAACGTTGCTTCATTCCTCCGGAATAATCACTCACATTTTTATATCTTGCATCGGACAAATTTACTAGGGAAAGAACTTCATCTATGGTTTGTAGCCTATCTTTTTTTGATGTAATTCCTTTTAATAAAGCAAAATAGTTTAATAAATTATCCGCAGATTCTTTTTTATAAACACCAAACTCTTGAGGCAAATAACCCAACATTTTCCTCAATTCCATTTTTTCTTTTAGAACATTCAAAGCATTGAAATTAATATTTCCCGAATCTGGTTTCTGTAAGGTTGCCAAGGTTCGCATCAGCGTAGATTTTCCTGCACCATTCGGACCCAATAGCCCAAAAATCCCATTGCCAATTTCTAAATTAATATTATCCATTGCCTTTACACCGTTCTTGTAAACTTTAGTTAAATTTGATATTTGAAGACTCATGATTATAATTTTAAATGATTAGAATACAATATTACTTCGAACTTAGAGGATTGGCAAATAATCATGACAAAGGAACAATAAGTCGTGATGAAAGGAAAAAATAGTCTTTCATCATTGTTTTTCTGACTTTCATCAGTATTCCATGAATCTAATTCTTCTTATGCCGACATTTGCATAATAATATCTATACAATGAAAAAATGGATTTCATACATATTAGGCTTCTTATCGTCCACTACTTTTTGGATGCACATCACGCTCCTATTATTTCTTTCTAACATTATCATGATTACTCTAGGAAATCATGATTGGGGTTTCTATATTTCTTATTTCCTTTCCTTAGTCATTTTATTTTCACCTGCTCTCCTATTAGCCATTTCAAGGAATTTATTTACAATCCAAAAGAATAAAAAAATATTTTATCCATTTTGGATTTATGCATTTATCATACATCCTCTCATTCTAATTTTAGTGTTTAATTATCATCATACGAATCATCTTGTTTTCATTCCTACGAGCAAAGGAATATTATACACAACTCCTATTGCCTTAATCATCATCGAATTCCTTTTATTAAAAAAAGATAACATTGCAATTGATTGGATAAATAAACTCGGCTTAGAAAAAAGTATTCTTTTTGTCATATTTACATTATCAATTTTCATTTGTGGATTAAGTTTTATTGAACAAGTAGAAAAGAATGAGAATTTATCTTATCAATTTTCTTCTCTTGCTGCTACCCTACCGACCATGATTAGTGATATGGTTTTATTTATTTTGGTCTGTCTTGCATTTTATTTTTATTATTATATCAATCATTACTTTTTAGTTCCTAAATTATTGAAAGAAAAAGGTATTATTTATTATGAATTTTCAGTAGCTTTAGTCATCTTAATTTCTTATCCCATTATAGGAAATATGATTTATGCCATTCCTTTTGTTCGTTCATTTGATTTCTTGGAATTCAATGAAAATCAAAATGTATTCCCTTCTGATGGAGGATTTTTTCCTTTCTTGATCATGACGATAAGCACACCTATCATCATTGCTTTACAATGGTCAAAACAGAATAAGGAAATAGCTAATTTGGAAAAAGAAAAATCAGAGACAGAATTGAATTTACTCAAGCAACAAATCAATCCACATTTCTTTTTCAATACCTTGAATAACCTATACGCCCTCAGTATCACGAATGACAAACAAACGCCAGAAGTGATAATGCAATTATCCGATTTAATGCGATATGTAATTTATAAAGGAAAAGAAAATAAGGTATCCTTAAAAGACGATATAAAATATATAGAAGATTATATTCAACTCCAACAAATCAGATTGCATAAGGATTTTGATTTTTCTTTCCAAAAAGAAATCAGGGATAATGAAATAAAAATTCCTCCCCTATTATTTATTATATTAGTAGAAAATGCTTTTAAACACGGAATTGAACCATCAGAAAATAATTGTTCATTAGACATAAAAATCCATTCCAACGAAAAAGAATTAAACTTCATTTGTACAAACTCTATCGAAGAAAAGAATAATTTAGAAAAAGGAATCGGTCTTGAAAACATGAAGAGAAGATTGGAATTATTATATCCGGAAAGACATCTATTAGATATTCAAGAAACAGAAAGTGAATATATTGCCAAATTGAAAATAATCTTGACATGAAATTGAAAGCATTAATTATAGATGATGAACCTTTGGCTCATAAGGTAATTCTTGAATATGCGAAAAACATTCCTTTCCTGGACATCGTGTCACAATGTCATTTAGCAACCGAAGCCATGGGCATATTGAGGGAAAAAGAAATTGATTTGATTTTTTTGGATATTAATATGCCTAAAATAAAAGGATTGGATTTCCTAAGGACTTTAAATCATAAACCCATTGTTATCATTACTTCTGCATATGAGGAATATGCTCTTGAAAGTTTCGAACTTGAAGTATGCGATTATTTATTAAAACCCTTTAGGTTTGAACGTTTTTTTAAAGCCGCAAATAAAGCATCAGAAACATTTCAATTAACTCAAGTAAAATCGCACGTTCCTAATAGTAATGAGAATGAAACTAATTCCAGTCATCTATTTATAAAATCTGATAAAAAATTAATTCAAATTGATTTGAATGATATTTATTTTTTGGAAAGTTATGGGAATTATGTCAAGGTTTGGATGAAAGAAGAATATCATCTTACTGCTCGGACATTAAGTAGTTTTATTGGAAAAATACCGGAAACAAAATTCTTTAGAATCCATAAATCCTATATCATTAATAAATTGCATATAGATTATATTGAGGGAAATTCTGTCATGATGAAAAATGCTAAATTATTGGCGATAGGAAAAAATCAACGACAGGATTTCAAACGGTTTATTGAATATTAAGTGGATGACTAAATATACAGATTTCCAGACAATTGTTTAATTGCCAATCATATATTGAAATCACAATATACAAAAATTTCAAATTGTATTCTTAACTCTTCCCCAACCATCTCAAAACATTCCCTCCCCAAATCCGATCCTTATCCGAAGTAGTAATGAATCCTTTTTCTACTGCTTCGTCGATTACTTTTCCGGGGTAGCAATCCCCTACTCCTTCCATTTCCCCTAATGGATACGGATCATCCAATCCGGCTACGATTTGATCGACGCCTTGCCTATCCAATAAAAGTCTGAAAGAATAAACATCATGTACTAATGTATCAAAGAAAACATTATCCATTTTGAAATTTTCTTCTGGATGTGTTGTCTTTTCAAATAAATCGGGACGGCCTTCAAAGCCTTGTTTTCGCCTTCCCAATCCCATTTGCCCGAATTGGTTCCCATGTGCGAAACATGTTCTTGTATTCGGATATTTCCGGGCTAAATCCCTTAAGGAAAAAATATGGAAATGATCTGCGGTTTGGGCACACATCCAAATTAAATGAAACCTCCAATATTGATCTTGTAATTGAATCATTTTTGGAGCGTCATAAGGGTGGATTTCTATTGCCAAATTATATTTATTGGCTAATTCCCAAATAGGATCGACATCTTGATGGGCTGTACTTTTCCAATTATTATTCTCATCCAAAAAATGGGTGGGTAAACATAATAGTTTGAGATTTAATTTTTCGACAGCCCGTTCTATTTCCTTTAATGCATCATCAATAAACCTGGGTTGAACAACAAAACCACAAGTGAATTTTTCAGCATTATTTTTTTGAACTTCTGCATTAAAATCATTTTGGAAAGAAATGGTATCTTGGGTTAATTCACGATTTAATCCATTGGCATATAATTGCGAAAGATTTAAAACGACTTCATGGTCTATTCCATTATTTTCCATCCATTCCAATTTTTCTTCCAAGAAAAAACTTGGATCAGTAATCGGTCTTGCCCAATTTCCCTGCCGCATGAATTTACGATCTTCATCTATCCAGAATAATTTCTTTTCCTTCATAAAAGAAGGAATTTGTTCCGGGTAAGGAAGTAAGTGTCCGTGTCCGTTTATTTTCATTTGTTCATTTTTTAAATTATATTTCCTATCATCTTCCAATCACTTCATGCAGACTCCATTGTCCTATTGCAAAGTTTCTAAAATTACGATCTTTTCCCTCAAATGATTTTTCATCTATTTCATAATTTAATTTGTCTTTATCAAAAATGGAATCATCTCCTGACATTGATAATTTTACTTCTCCTCGAATCGCCATTTTATCTTCTCCCTCGTGCATGATTAATTTCATTGGGTAAGGACTGACATCGCTGACACATCCCAAGGTATAAATATATGTAGTCTCCGCAATCTTATCATTATCCAAATCTGTAATCGTTACGGATTTATCAATCAAGTCTAGCATGGAATCAAACATACAGTCTTTTTCATAATCTTGTGTTTTCCAAATCCGCTTAGGATATTTTTCTCCTATATCAACATAATGATATGCAAAAAAGGAATAATCAATAGCATCTTCATTTTCACTTTTCCTTGCCTTCATTTCTTTTTTACTAAAAATCAGATAGTTCTTTCCCAAATTATCTTTCCAAGAAAATCCTTTGAGGAATTTTCCAGAAACATCTTTTTTTATTATATCAGGAAATGTATTTTTATTCAATTCTTTTATTGCAAAAGGAGATTTTGCCAAACTATATTTTTCAGATGAAACAAGATGCACATCAATATCTATTTTACCCATTTGATTAATTTCATAGGAATACTTTTTCTCTTCTTTTTTGTATATTTTCAAAGCTTCATTTTTATCTTCAAAGACATAATCTGATTCAATTCTGAAATTTTCGGAAATCCTACAATTTTTTTCTTCATATCCTCCATCCCAAGAAGAAAATTCTGCAATATTTTCCCTTGACAATAATTCACCCTTTTTATTAAAAACATTTAGGATGAAAGAAATATTATCACCACTCCCAACAGGTAATTCTAATCCTCGATGTATCAACCCCAATTTATTTTCATCAATATTGAATTTTCCCACGACCCTATTTTCAAAGTCCGGCATTCCGATTTCTTCATCTTGGATTTTGCTGCCTAAAAATACCAGTCCTGTTTGTATTGGAATCAAATCTGACTCGGCGTACTTCATGAAGTTATCAATATTGATTTCAAAGGGAATATCCAATTTCGGAAACAATCTGAGAAAGGAATTAAAATCATCGTTCTCCGCCTTAGTATTTTCGACTTTTTGTGGCTGCTCCTTATTCCCAGTACCCATATTACAAGATGCTAAAAAGTTAATTAGTAAAATTCCTAATATATATTTTGCAAAATGTTTCATATTTTAAGTTTTTGGATAAAAAATTGTAGTAAAAACCCAAGTTGCATATAATCAAAGAAAAAACAGACTGTTTTGCGAAAAATCAACGATTTTGTAGCAAAAAATGATGATTTCCCTTGGCTCTAGAATCAAATACAAAAGAATAAATAGAGCTACAATTTGTCTTTTTCTAGTATGTGTGAACATATTTAACAAAAAACAAATTATATTTATGTAATATATGAGATAAAATGTTTATCAATATCTAAATTCATCATTTATTTTGTATTGATTAGCAGTTAAAACTACTCTACTAATAATGTCAACAAAACTAAAAGCCATAATCATTGATGATGAGAAAGGTGGTCGGGAAACCTTAGCCAATTTTCTTAAGCTATACTGCGAAGATGTCGAAGTGGTAGGCGAAGCTGATGGCGTAGGAACGGGATTGGCACTTATCCAAAGTTTGAAAGAGCCTTTGGACATTGCTTTTTTAGATATTCAATTGAAAGACGGGCTTAGTTTCCAAATCCTTGAGAAGCTGGATGAAGTCAATTTTGAAGTTGTTTTTGCTACCGCTTTCAATCAATTTGCTATCAAGGCCTTTAACTATAGTGCTGTCGGATATCTACTGAAACCCATTGATCCGGAAGAACTCAAAGCCGCTGTGGATAGGACAATTAATGGGAGAAGTCCGCACATGAAAAAGAGGCTTGAAGTCCTTTCGAACCATTTCAATAATCCGAATACTTTTGAAAAAATGAGTATTTCGGCTGTGGATGGTATTTATTTTATCAGTATAAAAGACATTGTCCGTTGTGAGGGTGAGGATAATTATACGCATATTTATCTTCAGGGTGATGAAAAGATTACTGTTTCCAAAACGATTAAGGAATATGAGAAACTCCTCACTCCGGTAAACTTCTATCGAGTACATAAAAGCCATGTTGTCAATTTAAATTATATATCGAAATTTGTGAAGGGAGAAGGTGGTTATTTGGTCATGGAAGAT
The DNA here is from genome assembly GCA_020631375.1 of Saprospiraceae bacterium. GTDB lineage: Bacteria > Bacteroidota > Bacteroidia > Chitinophagales > Saprospiraceae > JAHDCE01. The sequence continues at coordinate 8,095 of JAHDHJ010000189.1, forward strand.
GGCAGAATGATTGAGGTTTCAAGGAGGAGAAGAGCCGCATTCATGGAACAATTGAGGAAATTACAGCAATCTTAAGTTCATTATTTTGCTGTTTTTTGCTCACTAATTTGCTCATTTATTGAAATTTTTAGCTTTTTTAACTCATTAATTTGCTTTTTTTTCACTTTTTGGTGATAATCTTTGTTTAATTTGGAATAAATATCATTTGGAACAATACTAAACACTAAACCCGTATTACATTATAAATACATACTAAAATGGGCTGGAAAAAACGAAACCGAAAACTTTCAATTCTAGTAGAAAAGTTAACCGAAGACGGGAAGCTTATTGAGAAAGAAGATGAAAGCAAAGTAAAAGGGGGTAGAATTAGAACTAAGTTCCCAAAATCCATATATGGAGAATGGTGTGGAGGTAGAATACCCG